>NZ_JBIAQM010000012.1:106695-250814 GCF_042888945.1 Streptomyces sp. NPDC002698 | reverse complement strand
TTCGGTCTTGCGTTTCCGACTCTATCAGACCGTTTCCGTATCCGATTTCCTCGGTGCTTTCCAGGTAATCCGCTCTCGCGTTTCCCTTTCCGGCGAGTCCAAACTCTATCAGTCCTTTTCCCTCTCGCTGACCACCGTCCCGCAGACATGCGGAACCATGACCCCGAGATAGGATCTGACAAGTTGGGTGCTGCCGGGCAACGACGCCTTGGTCACGCCGCTCAGCCTCAAGCAGGAGTACGACTCTACATGGGGTGCGGGTGCAGGCGCAAATCGTTTGCCCTGTCCTCTACGGCGCCAACCGGGATCTCTCGTACGGAACCGGCACTTCATATGACATACCCTGCTCAACAGTGCGCTGTCCGGGACAGGCAGTGACGGCCCGTATAGATCTCCACCCCTCGGAGGCTTCCCATGACCACCGTGACGTCCCCTCTTGCAGGACGCGCCATCGGACTCGCCGCGGTACCGGACCCCGTCTTCTCCGGAGCGATGGTCGGCCCCGGCACGGCGATCGACCCCGTGCGTGAGCCCTCGGAGGCTGTCGCCCCCGTGGACGGAGTGATCGTCTCCCTTCACCCGCACGCGTTCGTCGTCGTCGACGGTGAGGGCCACGGCGTACTCACGCACCTGGGTATCGACACCGTGCAGCTCAACGGCGAGGGCTTCGAGCTGCTCGTCAACAAGGGGGACACCGTGACGCGCGGCCAGGGTGTCGTGCGGTGGAACCCCGCCGCCGTCGAGGAGGCCGGCAAGTCCCCGGTGTGCCCGGTCGTGGCCCTCGAAGCCACGGCGGACTCCCTCTCGGACGTCCGTGAGGACGGCGATGTGAAGGCCGGCGACGCGCTCTTCGGCTGGCAGTGACATCGACGCTGTCCTGGACGGCGCTTCGACAACCATCACGGCGGCGGTACACGCCGCACTATTCGGAGACGGGTGAGATGGAGACAACGCTGCGAGGCGTCGGCGTGAGCCACGGTGTGGCCATCGGCGAGGTTCGGCACATGGGAACGGCGGTTCTCGAACCGCCTGCCAAGCAGATCCCACCGGAGGACGCGGCCCGCGAACAGGCACGCGCCCGCAAGGCTGTGGAGGACGTGGCGGCCGACCTGATTGCGCGCGGCAATCTGGCGGGGGGCGAGGCCCAGGCGGTACTCGAAGCCCAGGCCATGATGGCCCAGGACCCGGAACTGACGGCTGACGTGAACCGGCGGATCGCCGTCGGCAGCACGGCCGAGCGCGCGGTCTACGACGCGCTCGCCGCCTACCGGGCGCTGCTGGCCGGCGCCGGTGAGTACCTCGCCGGACGCGTGGCCGACCTCGACGACGTGCGGAACCGTATCGTCGCCCGGCTGCTCGGTGTGCCCATGCCGGGCGTCCCGGACAGCGACGAGCCCTACGTTCTTATCGCGCGTGACCTCGCGCCCGCTGACACGGCACTGCTGGACCCGACCCTGGTCCTCGGCTTCGTCACCGAGGAGGGCGGGCCGACCAGCCACAGCGCGATCCTGGCGCGTGCGCTGGGCGTGCCGGCCGTCGTGGCGCTCCCGGGCGCGGGTGAGCTCGCCGAGGGCACGGTGATCGCCGTCGACGGCAGCACGGGCGAGATCTTCGTGGAGCCGAGTGCGGAGAAGAAGGCGGAGCTGGAGGCCGCGGCGGCGCGGCGCAAGGCGGCACTCTCCGCCTCGACGGGCCCCGGTGCCACCTCCGACGGGCACAAGGTGCCGCTGCTGGCCAACGTCGGCGGCCCGGCGGACGTACCGGCGGCCGTGGAGGCCGGTGCCGAGGGCGTCGGTCTGTTCCGTACCGAATTCCTGTTCCTCGACGACAGCAAGACGGCGCCGTCCGAGGAGAAGCAGGTCGAGGCGTACCGCCAGGTGCTCGAGGCCTTCCCCGAGGGCCGTGTCGTGGTGCGGGTGCTGGACGCGGGCGCGGACAAGCCGCTGGACTTCCTGACGCCGGCCGACGAGCCGAATCCCGCGCTCGGCGTGCGGGGCCTGCGTTCGCTGCTCGACCACCCCGATGTGCTGCGTACGCAGCTCACCGCTCTCGCGAAGGCTTCCGAGGGGCTGCCGGTCTATCTCGAGGTGATGGCTCCGATGGTCGCGGACCGTACGGACGCCAAGGCGTTCGCGGACGCGTGCCGTGCGGCCGGGCTGCGGGCGAAGTTCGGCGCGATGGTGGAGATCCCGTCGGCCGCGCTGCGGGCGCGGTCGATTCTCCAGGAGGTCGAGTTCCTGTCCCTGGGAACCAACGACCTCGCGCAGTACACGTTCGCCGCCGACCGGCAGGTGGGCGCGGTGTCCCGTCTCCAGGACCCGTGGCAGCCGGCGCTGCTCGACCTGGTCGCGCTGTCCGCCGAGGCGGCGAAGGCCGAGGGCAAGAGCTGCGGTGTCTGCGGTGAGGCCGCGTCGGACCCGCTGCTGGCGTGCGTGCTGACCGGTCTGGGCGTCACCTCCCTGTCGATGGGTGCCGCGTCGATTCCCTATGTGCGGGCGACACTGGCGAAGTACACGCTGGCCCAGTGCGAGCGGGCGGCCTCGGCCGCGCGTGCCGCGGACACGGCGGACGAGGCGCGCACCGCGGCGCAGGCGGTGCTGTCGGGCGAGTAGCCGGACGGCGCCTTCGGGCGACAGCGGTTTTCGGTACGGAGGGGCGCTCCATCTGCGGACGGGGCGCCCCTTTCGTGTTCAGTGCGTGTGGCCCGTCCCGTTCCCCCCGTCTCCGAGGTCGGGCGGTACGCAGTAGTCGACGCCCGATTCCGGGGAGACCAGATCCCCGGAATCGAGGTCGGTGCAGTAGGCGTCGAACACCTCTCCCGCGGTGAGGGGCTCCAGGTCTTCGCCGCGCAGGCGCCATCCGTAGACACGGTCGGTGGTGTCGGGTGCGGTGGTGCGCATGACGAGTCCGCAGGCGCTCCGGGTGGCGATGCCGAGGGCCAGGACGGTGGTGAATTCGAGGGCTTCGGATTCGTCGAGGCATGTCGTGCCCTCGATGCGTCCCTCCGTCCGGAGTACGGCGACGAGCGTGTCGGGGGCGGAGCTGACGCTGCACACGAGATGGAGTTCTCCCGGTCCCGCGGTGTCCACCACCCGGGTGAGGAGGTGGGCGGCGCGGATGAAGGAGGCTCGGCCGATGTCCTCGCCGCAGGTCGCGCAGGTGCCGATGCGGGCCAGGAGCGTGGTGGCGTACTCCCAGGTGGCCCGGCGGACCGCTTCGTCGACGAGGTCCGGGACCAGTTCGTCGAGGGGCTGTCCGTCGTAGGGGACGGTGGGGCCGGTCGCCGCCAGTTGGGCGGTGAAGCGGGTTCGGCTGACCGGGGTGTCGGGTTCCAGGCCGCTTTCGGCGCAGAATTCGGCGTATTCCTCGGGGTCGAAGAGGGCCACTGTGGTGTGGCTGCCCTGGGCGGCGAGCGTCTTGAGCAGGGCTTCGACCTGCTGGAGATAGGTCGTGTGGTCGTCGAAGGCGAAGGTGCGATAGCGCCGCATCGCCCGGAAGTCCTGTTCGTCGGTCAGCAGGCCGATGGTGCCCGCGATTTCGCGGCGCAGGACGCGTCGCATGGTGTGGTGCTGGGTGTGCGCCATTGAATTTCCCCCTGTGCGCAGTCGATCAATGCTCACTCACAGTAACGGGCGGCACTGACAACGCGGGGCGGGTGAGCCGGTCGCGCACGAGGCGGTGCTGGAACACGCAGGTCGTGGCTATGGTCGCGCCGAAGAGAGTCCAGCCGAGGGGACCGGCCGCGATGGCTGCTGTGACAGCGAGTGGCCCGACGCTGCGCTGTACGGCTTGCGCGAGTCCGTGGACGCCGAGGTAGCCGCCCTGCGCGGTGTCCGGGGCGAGGGCCACGGAGAGTTCCCACGAGACGGTGGCATGGAGCATCTCCGTCACCGTGAAGGTGACCGCCGCCGCGGTGAGGAAGAGGGTCACGGCCACGGTTCCGCCTGTTGCGGAGAGCGCCAGGACGACGCCTCCGAGGGCGAAGAACACGGAGAGCGGGACGAGGAGGGCACGGGCCGCGGCAGTGGTGGCGCCGAGCCGGGACAGGGGGACCTGAAGGGTCACGACCATCACGTTGTTCAGGACCATCAGCAGGGGTGCGAGGCCGTGAGGAGCCTGTTCGGAGTGGGCGACGCACAGCGGCAGCCCGACTTTGAACACGGCGTCGTCGAGGAAGAGGACGGCCTCTGTGGCGACGTAGGCGAGGTAGGTGCGGTCGCGCCACGGGCCGGCGGGGCGGGGCGCGGGAGCCGGGTCCTTCGATGAGGCGATCGTGCGGGCGGCCGAGGGCGGTTCGCCGCAGCGGGCTGTCGCGAGGGCGACGGCCACGAAGGAGACGGCGTCACCGGCGAGCAGCCACTGGTACGCGGCGGTGGTGCCGATGGTGAGGGCTCCCGCCGCGGCGAGGCCTCCGAGGGCCCAACCGGCGTTGGCGACGGTGCGGTTGACGGCTTGGTAGCGGACGCGGTCGGGGCCCGAGACGCGGGTGGCGTACAGCTTGGTGAGGACGTTGGCGGCCCGGTCGCCGAAGCTGCCCGCGGCGGAGTACGCCAGCAGGAGGGCGTAGTCGTCCGTGGTGAGCAGTGCGAAGGAGGCGAGGGCGCGCAGGAGTTGGAGCGCGATCAGCACGTGGGTCAGGGGCAGTCGGTCGGCGAGGCGCCCGCCCAGGGGTGCGCCGGCGATTCCGACCGCTCCGGCCGCGGCCGCGAGGGTGCCGATCTGTGCGACCGAGAGACCGGCGACGTAGGTGAAGTACAGGACGGAGACGGATGCCCACAGACCGCTGCCGATGCGGTCGACCAGGGCGATCCAGAGCATTCTTCGGCCGTCGAGGCCTCCTGGAATGCGCGTCGACCATGCGGCTGCGCGACGCATCGGGCTCACGACTCCCCCTTGCTCCTTTATATGTATTGATACATACTTAGTAACGTGGCAACACAATATTCGATCAGTGGTACGACGGCCAAGGGAATTGCCGCGTCCGTGGAACGAGGCGTGACCGAAGGCGCCCTGGAACCGGGCACGGCGCTGCCTCCGGTGCGCGGCCTGGCCGAGCGGCTCGGCGTCAGTCCCGGAACGGTCGCGACGGCGTACAAGGAACTGCGGCGACGGGCGATCGTGGTGACCCGCGGACGCGGTGGGACCGTGGTCGCCGCCGCGCCCGCGGTGGCGTCACGGCGCCCACCACGCGTGCCGGACGGACTGCGCGACATGGCGGGCGGGCATCCGGATCCCGCGCTGCTCCCCGTCCTGGTGCCGCCGTCGCGGCTCTCCCCGGGTGCCCGCTCGCATCGCGGCACGCCGCGTCTGGCGCGACTGGAGGAGGCCGTACGCGACTGGCTGGAGCCCGACGGGGTGCCGTCGGAGCATGTGACGTTCGCTCATGGCGCGCTCGATCTGATCGGGCGGTTGCTGTCGGTGGAGCTGCGCCCGGGGGACGCGGTCGCGATGGAGGACCCCGGCTATCACCATCTGCTGGACCTGGTCACGGCGCTGGGACTGCGCACGGTTCCGGTCGCGGTGGACGACCAGGGCATCCGGCCGGATGCCCTGAGGACGGCTCTGCGGACGGGGGTGCGCGCGATGGTGTGCAGTCCGCGGGCGCAGAATCCCTGCGGCGGCAGCTTCTCGGCGGGGCGGCGGGACGCGCTCGTCGACGTGCTCCGGGAGGTGCCCGATGTGCTGGTCGTGGAGAACGATCACGCGTCGTCCGTCGCCGGCGTACCGCTGCGCACACTGACCGCGGGCGGGCTGAACCGCTGGGTCCATGTGCGCACGGTGAGCAAGTTCCTGGGAACCGACCTGCGGTGGGCGGCCGCGGCATGTGACTCGACGACACTGGCACGGCACGACGGACGCATGCTGCTGACGTCGGGCTGGGTCAGTCACCTGTTGCAGGAGACGGTGCTCGGACTGATGACGGACGAGAGCACGCGCGCGTTGGTAGGGCGTGCCCAGGAGACGTACACGCTGCGCCGGGACGCGCTGCTCCGTGAGTTCGCGGACCGCGGCACACAGGCCCACGGCGTGAGCGGGCTGAACGTCTGGGTGCCCGTGCGGGACGAGTCGGCGGTGGTGAACGGGCTGCGTTCGTACGGATGGTGGGTCGCGGCGGGCGCGCGTTTCAGGACCTCGGCCGCGCCCGGTGTACGCATCTCGGTGGCGGAACTCTCAGCCGCCGACGCCGTGCGGCTGGCCTCCGACTTCGCCGCCGTGCTCGGCGAGTCGGAGGCCACCTACGGAGGCTGATCAGCCGCGCTCGCGGGCCAGCTTCTCGTAGAAGCGCAGAAGTTCGACGTTGTCCACGGAGCCGACGTTGACGGCCTTCTCCATGGAGGCGCCCTGGAGGAGGCGCTTGACCGGGACCTCGATGCGCTTGCCGGTCAGGGTGTGCGGCACTCCGGGTACTTCGATGACCTCGTCGGGAACGTGACGCGGGGAGAGCTGTTCACGGATGGTGCCCTTGATGCGGTTCAGGAGGTCCTCGTCCAGCACGGCTCCGGGTGCGAGATGGACGAACAGCGGCATCCAGTAGCCGCCGTCGGGCTGTTCGACACCGATGACCAGCGACTCCTTGATCTCGGGAAGACGCTCGACGGCCTCGTAGATGTCGGCCGAGCCCATGCGCACGCCCTGCCGGTTGAGCGTGGAGTCGGAGCGGCCGTGGATGACGACCGAACCTCGTGAGGTGACGGTGATCCAGTCACCGTGGCGCCACACTCCGGGATACGTGTCGAAGTAGCTGTCGTGGTAGCGGCTGCCGTCGGGGTCGTTCCAGAAGCGGATGGGCATCGACGGCATCGGGTTGGTGACGACCAGTTCGCCGACCTCGTCGGTGAGGGGCTTTCCACTGGGGTCCCAGGACTGGAGGTCGGTGCCGAGGCCTGCGGCCTGCAGTTCGCCGATGTACACCGGGAGCGTCGGCACCGCTCCGGCGAAGCAGGAGCACACATCGGTGCCGCCGCTGACGGAGGCGATCCACAGGTCCTCGCGGACCTCGTCGTGCAGCCAGCGGAATCCGTCGGGCGGCAGCGGCGAGCCGGTCGTCGCGACGCACCGCACCCGGCCGAGGTCGAAGTCGCGCGAGGGGTGGACCTCCGCCTTGCGGCAGGCCATCACGTACGCGGCGGACGTGCCGAAGAGGGTCGCTCCCGTGCGTTCGGCGATACGCCACTGGGCGCCCGTGTCCGGATAGCCGGGGCTGCCGTCGTACAGCACGATCGTGGTGCCCGTGAGCAGGCCGGAGACGAGGAAGTTCCACATCATCCAGCCGGTGGAGGTGTACCAGAAGAAGCGGTCCTCGGGCCCCAGGTCGCAGTGCAGGCCGAGCTGCTTGAGGTGTTCGACGAGGATGCCGCCCTGGGACTGCACGATCGCCTTGGGGAGGCCCGTCGTGCCGGAGGAGTAGAGCACCCACAAGGGGTGGTCGAAGGGGACCTGCTCGAAGACGGGCTCCACGTCGGCGGAGGTCAGCGCCGACCACTCCAGGGCGTCCTCGGGCGCCTGCGTGCCCAGCAGCGGGATGTGCACGACGGCGTTCAGGGTGGGCAGTTCACGGCGCAGCTCGGCGACCGTGTCACGGCGGTCGTGCTCCTTGCCGCCGTAGCGGTAGCCGTCGACGGCGAACAGGACCACGGGTTCGACCTGCTGGAAGCGGTCGAGGACGCTGCGGGCGCCGAAGTCGGGGGCGCAGGAGGTCCAGACCCCGCCCACGGCGGCCGTGGCCAGGAGAGCGACCACGGCTTCGGGGATGTTGGGGAGATAGCCGCTGACCCGGTCTCCCGGGCGTACGCCGAGGGCGCGCAGCTCGGCGGCCAGGGAGCCGACCTGGCGGCGCAGGTCGGACCACGTCACGGGGACGGACTCGTGGGTCTCGTCGACATACAGGAGGGCCGGTTCGTCCGCGCGGGTCTCCGCGGCGCGCAGGGCGTGCTCCGCGTAGTTGAGGGTCCCTCCGGGGAACCACTCGGCACCGGGCATGGCACGGTCGCCGAGCACGCGCGCGTAGGGGGACGAGAACCGGACGTCGAACCACTCGGTGACGGCCTTCCAGAACGTGTCCAGCTCGTCGACCGACCAGCGGTGCAGGGCCGCGTAGCCTCCGTCGGCCGGCGCTCCGTGCCGTTCGGCCGCCCAGGCCTGGAACTTCGTGACCTGCGCCTGGGCGATGCCCTCGGCGGAGGGCCGCCAGAGCGGTGAGGGGTTCGTGGTGGACATGGGGCGGCTCCCGGGCTGTACGCGTCGTGTGCGTCGGTCGCGCACGAGCGGGGGTGTGCGCGTCACGCGGCTGACACGGACGATGCCATGTGATCGACTTCTTTACCAGGGCACACCGCACATAGTCGGCGGCATGAAGATGTGGCGTGACAACAGGTGAACGGCAGTTGAACGGCTCACTCAACGGACGACGGTAGTGGCAGGGTGAGCAGCATGGACGGTCGTGACCTGGTGCGTTCGGTGAAAGCGGTCGGCTCGGGGGGTACCACTCAGGGGTTGCTCACAGTACGAGCCGCGTGGCGCAGGAGGCGTGCCGACGCCGCCGGGTTGCCGCAGCGGGGGGCCGAGCGGGCACGGGTACCGGGACCCGTGCTCGGTGTGGAGCCGGGCCCCGGTGGCGGGGTCGTCCGCTTCACCCGCTCGGAACTGCGGATCACCGTCACGGTGGGCGGGGCGGTCTTCTGGGGCTGGGACGCGGTCGCGCCGGAGCCGTCGTACGCCCTCGCGGGCCGTTCCCCGGAACCCGACCCGCGGGCCGTTCTGGAACCGGACAAGGACGGCGGCTGGCGCGTCGTGGCCGAGCGGGTCACGGTAGCGGTCTCACGGCACGGCGCGGTCCAGGTCCTCACGCCCGGTGGTGTGGTCCTGCGCCGGGATCTGCCGCCCCGGTGGTGGGAACCCGTCGACGGCGGCGCCGCCCGCTGGATGCAGCGTTCCGAAGTGGCGGCCGACGCACGGTTCTTCGGTCTGGGCGGCCGGGCTGCGGGGCTCCGGCTGCGCGAGGGGACGTACCGGTTGTGGAACACGGATCCGGGACAGGCCTTCGGGCCGGGCGACGATCCGCTGTACCTCACGATGCCCGTGCAGATGGTCGTCGCCGACGCGGGCACGCATCTCGTGTTCCACGACACGTCCTGGGACGGCACGGTGATCCTGCGCGAGGGCAAGGAAGGCGCCGGTTCGGGGCACGACCGGGCCGGATCGTGCGAGCTGCGCATGGACGGCGGACCGCTGCGCTGCTGGATGATGGTGGGGACTCCCGCGCGCGTGCTGCACTCCTGGGCGTCGCTGACCGGTGCCGCGGCTCTGCCGCCCGCGTGGGCGCTCGGGCACCAGCACGCGCGGTGGGGCTTCGGCAGCGAGCAGGAGGTGCGGAGGATCGTCGCGGGCTACCAGGAGCGGGGCCTGCCGCTGGACGCCGTCCACCTGGACATCGACCACTACGACGCCCACCAGGTGTTCACCGTCGATCGCGACAGGTTCCCGAAGCTTCCCGTGCTCGCCGAGGAGCTGCGGCGCGACGGAATCCGGCTGGTGTCCGTCATCGACCCGGCCGTCAAGGCGGAGCCGGGCAACGCCGTGTACGACAGCGGCCTCGCCGAGGACGCCTTCGTCCGGGACTCCTCGGGGCGGCTCGTGCGGGGCGTCGTATGGCCCGGGGAGGCGGTCTACCCGGACTTCACGGCCGCGCGGGCGCGCGCGTGGTGGGGCGGTCTCTACGAGGAGCGGCTCGCCCAGGGGTTCGCGGGGTTCTGGCACGACATGAACGAGCCGACGTCGTTCACGGCGTTCGGGGAGCCGACGCTGCCGCGTTCGGCGCGGCACGCCCTGGAGGGCCGCGGGGGTGACCACCGCGAGGCGCACAACGTGTACGCGCTGGGCATGGCCCGGGCCGCCTACGAGGGCCTTCGTGAACTCGCGCCCCAGGAGCGGCCGTTCCTGTTCTCGCGTTCCGGCTGGGCCGGACTGCAGCGCTACGCGGGAACGTGGTCCGGGGACGTGGCCACGGGCTGGCCGGGGCTGCGGGCGTCGTTGTCCCTGGTGCTGGGACTCGGGCTGTGCGGGGTGCCCTACTCGGGACCCGATGTGGGCGGCTTCGACGGCAGCCCGTCGCCCGAGCTCTATCTGCGGTGGTTCCAGCTCGGGTCGTACCTCCCGCTGTTCCGCACGCACGCGAGTCTGCGGGCCGGGCGCAGGGAGCCCTGGGAGTTCGGTGACGAGGTGCTGGAGCACGCGCGCGTGGCGCTCGTCGAACGACGGCGGCTGCTCCCGTACTTCATGACGCTGGCGCACATGGCGCGCCGCACGGGCGCTCCCTACGTCCGGCCGTTGTGGTGGGGCAGTCCCGAGGACCGGGCGCTGCGCGACTGCGAGGACGCCTTCCTGCTCGGCGACAGCCTCCTGGTGGCGCCGGTGCTGGACCCGGGTGCGGTCCGGCGGACGGTGCAGCTGCCGCGCGGGCGCTGGTACGACACGGTCACCGAGGAGGTGTACGAGGGACCCGCGCAGGTGGTGGTCGACGCCCCCTTGTCACGGATTCCGGTGCTCGCGCGGGCCGGTGCCGTTCTGCCCGTACGCGGTGCCGACGGTGGTCTGGAGCTGGAGGCGTGGGCACCCCCGCGGGGAAGCGGCGGAAGCGGTCTCCTCGTGCCGGACCCGGGCGACGGGTGGGAGGAACCGGAGGCCCAGCGCCATGTGTCCGGCTGGCAGGAGGACGAGGTGGTGGTGCGACGGGCCGACGGCGCGGGGGGCCTGGGCGAGCCGGCGTACCCCGTACGGGTGCGGGGACTCGGGGGACCCCGTCCCTGACCCTCAGATGTACCGCCCGTCGAACCAGGCACGGGCCGCCAGGGTGTGGAGCGGGAAGGCGAGTTCGGCGGGCCGGCGCAGCAGGTGCCAGCCTTCCGTCTCGTCGGTGGCGGCGGACCGCGGAAGTTCGGCGGCGGGGCGTTCCGGGAGGAGCCCGAAGAGCAGCAGATGGCCCGCCGGAGAGCTCATCGCGTCGGCGAGCCGCACTTCCCTGCTCGCCGCGTCGATGCCCGTCTCCTCCTTGAGCTCGCGCACGACGGCCTGCCGCCAGTCCTCCCGGTGGTCGATGAAGCCTCCGGGCAGGGCCACGCCCCCGCGCGCGGGGGCGATGGTCCGGGTGATGACGACCAGGGCGGCACCCTGGTCGTCGTAGACGGGCTGCAGGGCCACCGCGACCGGCAGCGGATTGCGGTAGGCGACCGTGCCGCAGGCGGCGCAGGTGCGGGGCCAGCCGGAGATGCCCTCTCCGTAGGGGGCGCCGCAGCTCGAGCAGTGCGAATCGGGCGCGAAGTCGGCAGGTGGGTGCGGGGTTTCGGACACGTCGCGGACTGTAGTCCATCACCGAACCGGCGTCTTCGGGTTGGCCCCGATGAGGCGCCCGAGGTGGAACGGCTCGGGCGGGGCGGATGGGGCGGCCGAAGGCACACCCCGTGCCGCGGTCCGCCGCGGCCGGCGCTCCGGCGTCCGCGGGCACCCGTCGGTCCGTGCGGACGCCCTGCCCAATCGCCTCCCCTCGTGGCACACTTCTGACGTTCCGTCAGATCGAGTGTCCTGGAGGGACCGTGTCGCGCACACGCACACCTGTCGTCACCGGGTGGTTCACCGGGGAAGGGAACGACTTCCGCCTGCTCGGCACACGGTGCTCGGCGTGTGCCTCGGTGTTCTTCCCCCGTGAGGACGCCTTCTGCCGCAATCCGGGATGCGCGGGCGGCGAGCTGGCGGAGGTGCCTCTGTCCCCCCGAGGACGCGTCTGGTCCTACACGGACAGCCGGTACCGGCCTCCGTCACCGTATGTCACCGATCCGGAACTCGAATGGGAGCCCTACGCGTTGATCGCCGTGGAACTGGAATCCGAGCGCCTCGTGGTGCTCGGCCAGGCGGTTCCCGGGATCACCGTCGCCGACCTGACGGTGGGCATGGAGGTGGAGGTCGTCCCCGGTGTGCTGCACGAGGACGAGGAGACGACCTGGACGACGTGGCACTGGCGGCCTGCAGGGGTGACCGCATGAAGGACTCGGGGCGGACGGGGGTGACGGCATGACCGGTGATGTGGCGGTGCTGGGTGTGGGGATGCACCCGTGGGGCAAGTGGGGGCGCCGTTTCGTCGAGTACGGGGTCGCCGCGGCGCACGCGGCACTGACCGACGCGGGGATCGGCTGGCGGGACGTCGACTCGGTCGTGGGCGCGTCCACCGTGCGCGGAGGCTATCCGGGGTATGTGGCGGGGGCGACGTTCGCGAAGGCCCTGGGGTGGCAGGGAGCACGCGTGGCGAGCGTGTACGCGGCCTGCGCCTCCGGGGCGCAGGCGCTCGGCACAGCACGCGCCCAGATACTCTCCGGCCTCGCCGAGGTGGTCCTCGTGGTGGGCGCGGACGCGGCACCCAAGGGGTTCTTCCGTCCCGCCGGCGGGGACCGGCCGGACGATCCGGACTGGCTGCGCTTCCGTGTCCTCGGGGCGACGAATCCGACGTACTTCGGGCTGTACGCACGACGCCGGATGGCTCTGTACGGCGACACCCCGGAGGATTTCGCCCAGGTGAAGGTGAAGAACGCGGCCCTGGGCGCGCTCAACCCCAACGCCCGCTACCGCAAGCGGGTCACGGCCGAGGAGGTCGCCGCGTCGGCCGTGGTCGCCGATCCGCTGCGACTGCTCGACATCTGCGCGACCTCGGACGGCGGCGCCGCCGTGGTGCTGGCCGGCATGGAGTTCGCACACCGACACGGGGTCGCCGACCCGGTGCGGATCCGCGCGGTGTCGACCGTGTCGCCGCGCTACCCGAACACCGTGCTGGATCTGCCGGACATCGCCACGGACTCGGCGGCCACCGTCGAGCCCGCGGCCGGGACCTTCCGGGCGTCCATCGCCCGGGCGGCTTACGAGGAGGCGGGTATCGGCCCCGAGGATCTCTCGTTCGCCGAGGTCTACGACCTGTCGACCGCGCTGGAACTGCAGTGGTACGAAGACCTCGGGCTCTGCGGGGAGGGCGAGGCCGCCAAACTCCTGCGAGAAGGCGCCACGGCACTCGGCGGACGCGTACCGGTGAACGCCAGCGGCGGTCTCGCCTCCTTCGGAGAGGCCGTTCCGGCGCAGGCCATCGCCCAGGTGTGCGAGCTGACCTGGCAGTTGCGCGACGGTGCGGGTGACCGGCAGGTCGCCGGGGCCCGGGTGGGGATCACCGCGAACCAGGGGCTGTTCGGCCACGGCTCTTCGGTAGTGGCGGTTCGGTAGTCACGCGGCGGCCCCACCGGACCGGAGGGATCCGGAGGACCCGGCCGGCCCGCGGTTGCTCCCTGAGACGCCCCGAGCGCCTTGTCCGACACGGGCCGCACCGCGTGCGCGTCACGCCGGGGAGCCGATGCGCGCGGCGCGCCCGGAGCCTCCTCCACACCTACTGTGACGACCCCGGAATCCTGCGTGAACACCTCGTGAATCGCCCACCGGCGTACCCCGTCGGCGGGACCATGCTGCTGTGCCCTCCTGGACGGATATGGTCCGTTTCGCCTTCCAACCGGTCGTCAATCTGACGACCGGAGGAGTCGCGGCGCTGGAGACGCTCGCCCGTCCGGAGTCCGGCGACATCCTGGCGCGAGCCCGCCGCGAGCCCGAACTGGACGGCCGGCTGGCCGCGTTGGCCATCCGGGCCGCCGCCCGCAGGGAGACGCTGCTCCCCCTGCACGTCAACGTGTTCGCCGGGACACTGGCCGACCTCGGCCGGCTCTCCGCGCTGCGCAACGAGGTACGGCAGGCCGGACGGCTTCCCTGGGAGATCACCGTCGACATCGTCCCGCCGTACATGCACGTGCCGCAGCACGCCCTGCTGGAGGCGGTGGCCGCCGTGCGCGGCGAGGGCTTCCGGATCTGCGCGGACGGGATCGGCGACGGCGACGTACCGCTGCGCCTGCTCACGGATCTCGCCCCGGAGCTGATGAAGCTCGACGTGTCCCTGCTGTCGCGGCCCGCGGCGGTCCGGGCGATGCGGACACTGTGCGAACAGCTCGGCGCGCTGCTGTCCGTCGAGGGTGTCGAGACGGAACTGCAGTGCGCCGCCGCGGTGTCGGCGGGCGCACAGCTCGCGCAGGGCGATCTGTTCGCCCCGCCCGCCCGGCTGCCCTCGGCGGACGTATACGTTCCGGCGCTGTCACCCGCCGTCCGCGGCGTACCCCGGTCCGGGCCGTCCGTGGTGCAGTTCGTCCGCCCGGCCGCGCTGCTGCCGGCCAGCGCGTCGGCCGGAGAGGTCAGGGCCCTGCTCACCGGGTCGCCCGACGTGTCCGGTGTGCTGCTCGTGGATCCGTTCGGGATACCGGTCCGCTCGGTGCACCGGTCACGCTTCCTGCTGTCGATGTCCGGGCGCTACGGGCACGCCCTGTACGCCGACCGGCCCGCCGCCAAACTGGGTGACGCTCCGCGTACGGTCGGCGTCGACGCCACGGCCTGGGAAGTGCTCGACGTCGTCGCGGACGGGGACCGGGACCGTACGTCCGACGATGTCGCGGTCGTCGACCGGTACGGGCGGTGCGTGGGCGTCGTACGCCTCGCGGACCTCGTACGGGCGCTGTCGGAGAGCCGGGTCGAGGAGGCGGCTGGACTCAACCCGCTGACCCGGCTGCCCGGTTCGGACACGATCACCGGGGAGGTGGACCGGCGGATCGCGGACGGCCGGATGTTCGCACTGAGCTGGCTGGACATCGACCATTTCAAGCAGGTCAACGACGGAGCGGGGTTCGCGGCCGGCGACGAGCTGATCCGGGCGGTGGGCCGGATGCTCCAGCACTCGGCGTCCGAGGCGACGCTGGTCGGCCACATCGGCGGCGACGACTTCCTGGTCCTCGCCGACCCCGACACCCTCGACCCGCTGGCCGCGTCGGTGCTCGACACACCCTGGTCCGCGGGCGGCCGCGCGGTCACGCTGTCGCTGGCCACGGTGCTGTGCGCGCCCGGGAGCGTGATCGACCACCGGCAGGCGGCCACCTCTCTGGCACCCCTCAAGCAGGCCGCCAAGGCTCTGGACGGGGCGAGCTGGGTGCTGGGGCGGGCGGGGCTGCCCGGGCATGAGATCCGGCGCGGCACCGGGACAGGTCCGACGGAGTCGTACGGGCAGACGCTGACCGGCTGAACCGGCTGAACCGACCGAGCGCCTCGCCCCGCCCGGCCGGGCACCTCACCCCGCTCGACCGAGGCGAACATCCGATCACATGACCACCCGACTGTCCGATCACTCGACCGCCTAATCATCCGGCTACCTGACGACCGATCGCATGACCATCCGACCGTCTGGCAATCCGGCCGTCTGGCCGTCTGGCCGTCTGGCCGTCTGGCCGTCTGGCCGTCTGGCCGGAAATGGTCCACTCGTACGGCGCCGATGCCCCTTCGCGGCACGTCCATTTCGCGCCTCCAACCAGTACGGTCCACGACCTTGACGCCCCCTGGGCGCCGGTGAACACTTCCGGGTGTCGTCGGCATCGCCGCTATCGGGCGCCATCAGGCACCGCACCGCTCGGGTTCCGACCCGAGCCCAGGGCCGTTCCCCACAGGCGATTCCACAGCGACTGCACGCTCGTCACGGACGCCGGGCGGGGCGCGGGAACTCCCTGCCTTCGGCTGAAGCAGCCATGGGAACGCACTCTGCACGGTGGCCCGGAGCGAATCGTTCCGGGCGAGAGTCCAGGAGCCGCCATGAGCAACGGAGACATCTTTGTCGGCGAGTTGATCGGCACAGCGATTCTGATTCTCTTCGGCGCGGGTGTGTGCGCCGCAGTCACCCTGAACAGATCGAAGGCCCAGGGAGCGGGCTGGATCGTCATCACCTTCGGCTGGGGCTTCGGCGTCCTGGCCGGTGCCTACACCTCGGCGCCGCTGTCGGGAGGGCAGATCAACCCGGCGGTCACCATCGGGTTCGCGATCGAGGGTTCCACGAAGTGGTCGGACGTGCCCTTCTACCTCCTCGGCCAGTTCGCCGGCGCCGTCATCGGCGCGGTCCTGTGCTGGCTGCTCTACCTCGGACAGTTCAACCTCAACGCCGAGGACGACAAGGCCATCGAGACGCTGGGAATCTTCTCGACGCGTCCCGAGATCGACAATCCGGTACAGAACCTGATCACCGAGATCATCGCCACCGCCGCCCTGATGCTTCCCATCCTCGGCATGGTCGGCGGCGACAAGCACGTCGCCGGCATCGGCGACGCGGGGCTGCCGGTCCTGCTCATCTCCTTCCTCGTCGTCGGCATCGGTCTCTCGTTGGGCGGCCCCACCGGGTACGCCATCAACCCGGCCCGCGACCTGGGGCCGCGCCTCGCCCACACACTGCTGCCGATCCCCAACAAGGGCACTTCGGAGTGGAGATATTCCTGGATCCCGGTGGTCGGCCCGATCGCGGGTGCCGCCGTAGGCGCCGGGATCTACAACGTGGCCTTCTGACGTATCGCCACCACCCGAAGTGCGGCCTCCTGACGAGACAGCAGCCTCCTGACGAAGAACACGCGAGGGGACGACATGACGGACACATCCGAGAAGTACGTCGCCGCGATCGACCAGGGCACCACCTCCAGCCGCTGCATCATCTTCGACCACGGCGGCGCGATCGTCGCCGTCGACCAGCGCGAACACCGCCAGATCTTCCCCAAACCGGGCTGGGTGGAGCACGACGCCACCGAGATCTGGGCCAAGGTGCAGGCCGTGGTCGCCGGAGCGCTCGCCAAGGCCGGACTGCGCCCCGACCAGCTCAGCGCGCTCGGCATCACCAACCAGCGCGAGACGACGGTTCTGTGGGACCGGGCCACCGGCAAGCCCGTCCACAACGCCATCGTCTGGCAGGACACCCGCACGTCGGCGCTGTGCAACGAACTGGGCGGCCCGGACGGCCAGGACCGCTTCCGCGAGCAGACCGGACTCCCGCTGGCGAGCTACTTCTCCGGGCCCAAGGCGGCCTGGCTGCTCGACAACGTCCCGGGCCTGCGCGCCCGCGCCGAGCACGGTGAGATCGCCTTCGGCACCATCGACTCGTGGCTCATCTGGAACCTCACCGGCGGCACCGACGGCGGTCGGCACGTCACGGACGTGACCAACGCCGGGCGCACCATGCTGATGAACCTGGACACCCTCCAGTGGGACCCGTCCATCCTCTCCGCGATGAACATCCCGGAAGCGGTGCTCCCCGAGATCAGGTCCTCCGCCGAGGTGTACGGCGCCGCCGTGGGCCAGCTCGGCGGTGTGCCGGTCGCGTCGGCGCTCGGCGACCAGCAGGCGGCGGTGTTCGGCCAGGCCTGCTACGAGGTCGGCACGGCCAAGAACACCTACGGCACGGGCAGCTTCCTGCTGTTGAACACCGGCAACAGGCCCGTTCCGTCGAAGAACGGACTGCTGACCACCATGGGCTACAAGATCGGCACCGAGGCCCCGGTCTACTGCCTCGAAGGGTCGATCGCGATCACGGGCGCCCTGGTCCAGTGGTTCCGGGACCAGTTGGGCATCATCCGTTCCGCCGACGAGATCGAGACACTGGCGGCGAGCGTCGAGGACAACGGCGGCGCGTACATCGTGCCCGCCTTCTCGGGCCTGTTCGCCCCCTACTGGCGCTCGGACGCGCGCGGTGTCGTCACCGGGCTCACGCGGTACGTCACGAAGGCGCACCTCGCACGGGCGGTCCTGGAGGCCACGAGCTGGCAGACGCGTGAGGTCGTGGACGCCATGTACCAGGACTCCGGGGTACGGATCACCACCCTGAAGGTGGACGGCGGCATGACCAAGAACCATCTGCTGATGCAGCATCAGGCGGACGTCCTCGGCGTGCCGGTGATCCGTCCGAAGGTCTCCGAGACGACCTGTCTGGGTGCCGCGTACGCGGCGGGGCTCGCGACCGGGGTGTGGAACGACCTCGACGAACTGAAGTCGCACTGGCAGAAGGACGTCGAATGGACGCCGTCCATGGAGGCCTCGGCGCGCGACAGCGAGTACGACAACTGGCGCAAGGCGGTGGAGAAGAGCTTCGGCTGGCACGACGACACCGTCGAATGACCCCGGCGCCCGCGCGCGTGCGGCTCGGGTGAGGCACGCGCGCGTACATGACCGCGGCCCGTACCCCGGTCGGCGGGGGTACGGGCCGCACCCACGCGACGTGGCGGCCGCGGGGCCGTGCGTGCGTCAGGTCGTGACGGCCTCACGGGCGGCGGCCGCCTGCGCCATGGCGTGCTGGACGACGCGGATGAGGACCTCCTTGACCGATTCCCGGTCCCGCGCGTCGCACAGGACGACGGGTACGTCCGGGTCGAGGTCGAGGGCCTGGCGGACGGCGTCCGCGGGGTAACGGGACGCGGCCTCGAAGCAGTTGACTCCGACCACGAAGGGGATGGAGCGCCGCTCGAAGTAGTCGACCGCGGCGAAACAGTCCTCCAGGCGGCGGGTGTCGGCCAGCACGACGGCGCCCAGGGCACCGGTGGCGAGCTCGTCCCAGAGGAACCAGAAACGGTCCTGTCCGGGGGTCCCGAACAGATAGAGCACCAGGTCCTCGCGGAGCGTGATCCGGCCGAAGTCCATGGCGACGGTCGTGGTGTGCTTGCCCTCCACACCGCTGATGTCGTCGATGGGCCGGCCCGCCTCGGTGAGGACTTCCTCGGTGCGCAGCGGCCTGATCTCGCTGACCGCGCCGACGAGGGTCGTCTTGCCCACGCCGAAGCCGCCCGCGACAAGGATCTTGAGCGTGACGGGCTCGACCGGAGGCTTGCCGCGCTCAGAACGCCCGAAGATCATCGATCTCTTCTCCTGCTGTGTGGGGGTCGTGCGACGGTGGGCCGTAGCCCCCGCCGCCGGGGGTTTCGATGACGAGTACGTCTCCGGGTCCGACGTCCGCCGCATCGCTTCCGCCGAGTTCCGTGACGGTGCCGTCGGCGCGCTCGACCCGGTTGACGCCGAGAGCGCCGGGCCCGCCGCCCGCCATGCCGTACGGCGGCACCCTGCGGTGCTGTGAGAGTGTCGAGACGGTCATCGGCTCCAGGAAACGGATGCGTCGTACGGCGCCGTCGCCGCCCCGCCAGTGTCCGGGGCCGCCGCTGCCGTGTCGAATCGCGAACTCGTCGAGCCTGACGGGCAGTCGCCACTCGAGGACCTCGGGGTCGGTGAGCCGCGAGTTGGTCATATGGGTCTGCACGACGGGAGCACCGGGGAAGCCGTCGCCGGCGCCCGAGCCGGAGGCCACGGTCTCGTAGTACTGGTGGCGCTCGTTGCCGAAGGTGACGTTGTTCATGGTGCCGGAGCCCTCGGCCTGCACACCCAGGGCCGCGTAGAGGGCGCCGGTGATCGCCTGGGACGTCTCCACGTTGCCGGCGACGACGGCGGCCGGGGGCTCGGGAGCGAGCATCGATCCCGGCGGCACCACGATGCGCAGGGGGCGCAGACAGCCGTCGTTGAGCGGGATGTCGTCGTCCACCAGGGTGCGGAAGACGTACAGGACCGCGGCGTTGACGACGGCGAAGGGCGCGTTGAAGTTGGTGGCGAGCTGTGCGGACGTGCCCGTGAAGTCGACGGTGGCCGAGCGTGCCGCGCGGTCCACGGAGACGCGGACCCGGATGACCGCCCCGGAGTCCGTCTCGTAGGCGCGCTCTCCGTCCTCGAGCGTGTCGATGACGCGGCGCACCGCCTCCTCCGCGTTGTCCTGGACGTGTCTCATGTACGCCTGGACGACGTCGAGCCCGAAGTCCTCGATCATGCGGCCGACTTCGTCGACGCCCTTCCGGTTGGCTGCGATCTGGGCGCGCAGGTCGGCGAGGTTCGTCCTCGGGTTGCGCGACGGGTGGGGCGGCCCGGTGAGCAGGGCCAGTGTCTCCGCCTCCCGGAACCGTCCGTTCTCGGCGAGCAGCCAGTTGTCGAAGAGGACGCCCTCCTCGTCGATGGTCCGGCTGTTCGCCGGCATGGAGCCCGGGGCGATGCCGCCGATCTCCGCGTGGTGGCCGCGCGAGGCGACGTAGAACAGGATCCGCTCACTCTCCGTGCCGAAGACCGGGGTGATCACGGTGACATCGGGAAGGTGGGTGCCGCCGTGGTAGGGGTCGTTGACGGCGTAGGTGTCGCCGGGCCGCATGGTGTCGCCGCGCCGCCGGACGACCTCCTGCACGCTCGTGCCCATGGAGCCCAGGTGGACCGGGATGTGGGGGGCGTTGGCGACCAGGTTGCCGTCGGGGTCGAACAGGGCGCAGGAGAAGTCCAGGCGCTCCTTGATGTTGACGGACTGGGCGGTCGACTCGAGTCGGGCGCCCATCTGTTCGGCGATGGACATGAAGAGGTTGTTGAAGACCTCGAGCAGAACGGGATCCGCTTGCGTGCCGAGATCGGAACTCTCCGTGACCGTCGCGCGTTCCATGACCAGATGCCCGTCGTCGGTCGTCGCGGCCCGCCAGCCGTCGTCGACGACGGTTGTCGTGCCTGCCTCGGCGATGATCGCGGGTCCGTCCACGGTCTCACCGGGCGGGAGTTCCTCGCGGCGGTGCAGGGGCACTTCGCGCCAGGAGCCGTCGGTGTGGAGTCGGACGGTCGGCGCGGTGGCCGGGCGGGACGCGGGTCCGGCTTCGCGTGGTGCGAGGGCGGAGAGGTCGGGGGGTTCGGTGAGACCGGTGGCTTCCACGGAGAGGGCTTCGACGACGACCGGGCGGTCGAGGGTGAAGGAGTAGGTGGCGTGATGACGTTCTTCGAAGGCGTGGGTCATGGTGTCGGGTTCGGTGAGCTCGACGGTCAGTGCCGTGTCCGTGCCGTCATAACGGAGCTGGGCCCGGCGGGTGATCCGGATGCGGTGTTCGGGGACGTCCTCGGCGAGGAGTTCGGCGCGGGTGGCGCTCTCCAGATCGTCGGCGGTCTTGAGGATGCCGGGCATCGAGGACGGTTCGAGGCGTGCTTCGACGGACTGTTCGCGCATGGCTGTGGTGTCGGCGAGTCCGATACCGAGGGCGGACAGGACGCCGGCCATGGGCGGGACCAGGACGGTGCGGATGCCGAGCGAGTCGGCGACCATGCACGCGTGCTGGCCGCCGGCGCCACCGAACGTGGTGAGCGCGTAGCGGGTGACGTCGTGGCCCTTCTGTACGGAGATCCGCTTGACGGCGTTGGCGATGTTGGCCACGGCGATCTGCAGGTAGCCCTCGGCGACCTGCTCGGGGGTACGGGCGTCGCCGGTCCTGTCGTGGATCTCTCGGGCGAGGGCGGTGAACCGGTCCCGGACGAGAGCGTCGTCGAGGGGCTGGTCCCCGCCGGGGCCGAACACTTTCGGGAAGTGGGCGGGCTGGACACGGCCGAGGGCGACGTTGGCGTCGGTGACCGTCAGCGGACCGCCGTTGCGGTAGCAGGCGGGTCCGGGGGCGGCTCCGGCCGAGTCGGGGCCCACGCGGTAGCGGGAGCCGTCGAAGTGGAGCACCGATCCGCCGCCCGCGGCGACCGTGTGGATGTCGAGCATGGGGGCGCGCAGCCGGACCCCCGCGATCCGGGTGGTGTAGGTCCGTTCGTAGTCTCCGGCGAAGTGGGAGACGTCCGTGGACGTTCCTCCCATGTCGAAGCCGATGACGCGGTCGTAGCCGGCGAGCTGCGACATCCGGGCCATGCCGACGATGCCGCCCGCGGGACCCGACAGGATGGCGTCCTTGCCGCGGAACTGTCCGGCCTCGGCGAGGCCTCCGTTGGACTGCATGAACATCAGCCGTACGCCCCGGAGTTCGGCGGCGACCTGCTGGACGTAGCGGCGCAGCACGGGCGACAGGTAGGCGTCGACGACGGCCGTGTCACCGCGCGGCACCAGCTTCATCAGCGGGCTGACCTCGCTGGAGAGGGAGACCTGCGGGAAGCCGACACGTGTCGCCAGCTCGCCCACGGCCTGTTCGTGGGCGGGGTGGAGATGACTGTGCATGCAGACCACGGCGACCGCGCGGATGCCGTCGTCGTACGCCTCCTGGAGGGATGCGGCGAGGGCGTCCAGATCGGGGGCACGAAGGACGGTGCCGTCGGCGGCGATCCGTTCGTCGACCTCGATCACGCGTTCGTGGAGCAGTTCGGGGAGTTCGATCGCGCGGGCGAAGATGGCCGGGCGGTTCTGGTAGGCGATGCGCAGGGCGTCGCGGAAACCCCGGGTGGTGACGAGGAGGGTGCGCTCCCCCTTGCGTTCCAGGAGAGCGTTGGTCGCGACGGTGGTGCCCATGCGGACGGCGTCGACCCGGGCGCCCGCGTCGTCCTCCTCGCCGCCGAGGAGTTCACGGACGCCCGCGACGGCCGCGTCGGCGTAGCGGTCCGGATTGTCGGACAGCAGTTTGTGCGTGAGCAGCCGTCCGTCGGGGCGCCGCGCGACGATGTCCGTGAAGGTCCCGCCCCGGTCGACCCAGAACTGCCAGCCTGTCACGTCTGTTCCTCGTTTCCGCCGAGCTCAGAGCGCCCGGAGGCCGCTGATCACGTCGCGCAGAATACTCTCGTCCGGCAGTTCGGCAGGGGGAACAGGACGTGTCACATGGACCATTTCGTCATCCACCAGATCGCCGATCAGGACCCGCACCACTCCGATGGGCAGATCGAGTTCCGCCGCGAGTTCGGCGACCGACTGGGGGACACCACGGCAGAGTTCGACGATGTCCACGTGTTCCGGGGACAGCGTGTGGTCCGCCTCGGGGTCCTCGGCGTGCTGTTCCGTGACCACCAGCGCGATCAGATCGAGGCGGTGCTGGGCCGCGCTGGTGGTGCGGCCGCGGGTCATGGCGTACGGGCGGACCACCGGTCCCGCCTCGTCGTCGAACCAGTGGCGTCTTCCCTGACCGTCTCCGCTCATGTCATCCCACTACCCGCCCGAGGGCAGATCGGTGCGCGGGCTGGAGGCCAGATGTACGCCGACTCGCTTGACGAGCAGCGTCATCTCGTACGCGACCTGGCCCACGTCGGAGTCGGCGTCCGAGAGGACGGCGAGGCAGCTGCCGTCGCCGGCGGCCGTGACGAACAGGAAGGCCTCGTCGAGTTCGACGACGGTCTGGCGGACACTGCCCGCCTCGAAGTGCCGGCCGACGCCCTTGGCGAGGCTGTGGAAGCCGGAGGCGACGGCGGCCAGGTGTTCGCTGTCCTCCCGGGTGAGGTCCTTCGAGGCCCCTGTGGGAAGGCCGTCGCCGGAGAGCACGATCGCCTTGTTGATACTGGCGACGCGGTCCACCAGTTCGTCGAGCAGCCAGTTCAGCTCACCGGACACATTGCTGGTCGCGGTGGGCCCTGCGGCCTTCGGTGCGGTCATCGACCATCCCCCTTTGTCGTTCGTCGTGCTGAGCCGTCCTGGGCCTGGTCGCCCTCGGCGTTCTCTTCGCGGCCGCGCTGCCAGCCACGCTGGAGCGAGGCCATACGGCTGCGTACTTCTTCGGCGTCCCGTTCGGCGGGGTCCGGACCCGTGCCGTCGCGGCTCTTGCCGCGCTCGGCGAGCCGCGCCGGTCCGTCCTTCAGCTGCGGGGCCAGGTTCGCCTGCCGGACACGCCGGGGAAGCGGGGCCGTACCCGCCTCCGCCTGCCCCGGCGTGGTGTCGCGGCGCAAAGTCGTTTCCTCCGGGCTCGCGGCGGACGCCGTGGTACGAGTGCGCCGGGGCAGAGCCGGGGCGTCGTGGCGGCCAGGTGCGTCCGGACGTTCGGTGCCCTCACGGAGACCGGGAGTTCCGGGAGGTTGGGGTGCCTCGTGGAGAGCGGGTCTCCCGGGTCCGCCGATGGCTCCGCGTGCCCCGGGGGAACCGGCGCGCTCACCGCCGCGCCGGACCGAGGCGGCGGATCGCTCACCGCGCCGCTTGGGCAGTGGCTTCGTGCCTTCGAGTTCGGGCACACGGTGTTCCCGGTGATCCGCGTTCTCGCCCGGTCCGGAGTCCTGCCGCGTTTCGAGGTCCTGGTTCGTGCCCTCGTCCGTCTGGCCGCGCCATGATCCGGCCGTCGTGACCGGACGGCCGTGGGAGCTGACGAGCTTGGGGGTCCCGCGTCGCGGCAAGGGGACCGGAGCACCGTCCGGACGGTCGCCTTCCACCGGACCGGCGGGCTCGTCGCCGTCGCCGGTCTGCTGGTGCCGCCCTGCGGGAACCCCGGTGATGGAGCGCCGCGGCCGGAACAGTCCTCCGCGTTCGCTGTCGTCGTCGCCGAGAGCGCCGGGGAAGCCGGTGAGCGTGTCCAGGTCGACGGGCGCGTCCAGCTCGACGGGGCCGTCGAGGACCGAGGCGGGCAGACCGGGCAGACGCGCCGACGACTCGGTGAGTGCCGCGCCGGCCCGCTCCTGGGTCTTGCGCTCCTTGGCGGGCAGGGTGCGGTCGAGGCGGAATCCGATGCCGTTGGTGTCCGGGACGTCGTCGGTGAGCAGTGCGTCCGGCATGAAGACGACCGCGGTGGTGCCGCCGTACGGGGAAGGCTGGAGCGAGACGCGGACGTTCTGCCGCTGGGCGAGCCTGCTGACCACGAAGAGGCCGAGCCGGTCGGTGTCGGAGAGTTCGAACTCGGGGGTCTCGGCGAGCCGCAGGTTGGCGTCGAGCAGCGCCTCGGCGGTCATGCCGAGGCCGCGGTCGTGGATCTCCAGGGTGAAGCCGTTGGCGACGCGTTCACCGACGACGTGGACGGCCGTGTGCGGCGGCGAGAACACCGTCGCGTTCTCCAGGAGCTCGGCCACGAGATGGGTGACGTCGGCGACGGCGGGACCCGTGACGGCGACGCGTGGCAGTCGGCGCACCTCGACGCGTTCGTAGTCCTCCACCTCGGCGACGGCGGCGCGGACGATGTCCATGAGCTGGACGGGCTTGCGCCACTGCCGGGACGGCGCCGCGCCGGACAGGATGACGAGTCCCTCGGCATGGCGGCGCATACGGGTGGTCAGGTGGTCGAGGCGGAACAGGTCGGCGAGTTCGTCGGTGTCCTCGGTCCTGCGTTCCATGGTGTCGAGGAGGGTGAGCTGCTTGTGGAGCAGCACCTGGCTGCGGCGCGCGAGATTGACGAAGACCTCGGAGACGCCCTCACGCAGTTGGGACTGCTTGACGGCCGCCTCGACGGCGGCGCGCTGAAGGGTGTTGAGGGCCTGGCCGACCTCACCCATCTCGTTCCTGTCGTACTCCAGGCGCGGCACTTCGGTCTCGACGTCGACCTGCTCGCCCGCGGAGAGCCGGCGCATGACGCTGGGAAGCCGTACACCGGACGCCTCGTGGGCTTCCATGCGCAGGCGTCGCAGGTCGCGGATGAGGCTCCGGCCGATGCGTACGGACATGACGAGCGAGATCAGCAGGGCGATCAGTCCGACCACGCCGGCGCCGACGGCCTGGAGGACGACACCCAGGGCCACGGGCCTGACGCGGTCCCGGTAGTGGTCACCCGCCCGGTCCTCGAGTTCACCGAGCTCGGCGAGCACGTGCCCGGCCGCGCCGTCCCAGCTCTTCGCCGTGACGCCGCTCGGCGAGCCGTCCGTGGAGGCGGCGACCGCCTGTTCGGCCGCGCGCAGCGGCCCGGTGCCGGCGTTGCCCCAGTAGCGCTCGAAGCGGGCGCGGTCCGCGGCGGGAAGGAGCGGCAGGCTGATGTCGTACAGCAGCGTGCGCTGGGCCACGAGGTCGGAGACCTCGCGGAGTTCGTCCCGGGTGATGTGACCGGCGACCAGTGCGGAGCCGAGAAGGGCGTCCTCACGGGAGAGCAGTTCGCGGGCGCGGGACACATTGACGAGGGCGCGGCTCTCCTTGTCCAGTTCCACGTCGTCGACCACGTGCAGGTTCGCCAGCAGGACGTAGCAGGGATCGATGAGACGGTCGTAGAGGCCGAGGGCCTGGACGCGGTCGAAGGTGCCGTCCTCGATGCCGCTGCGCAGCGAGGAGATCCCGTCGACGGCGTCCAGGAGCGAGGTGAGGCGCTCCGCGGTACCCCCGCCGAGTTCCTCGCGCACGCTCTTGTCCTTGGCGTTGCCGCGGACCTTCGCCAGGACGCGGTCCGTGGCGTCACGGCTGCGCTTGAGCGCCGCGAGCCCGTCGGACGCGCGGGGATCGGCCAGGTAGACGAGTGTCTGGCGGCGTTCCCGCTGGAGAACCCTGACGGTGTCCTCGGTCGGGTAGCCGATCTTCTTCACGACTTCGGAAACGCTGAAGAGCTGGCTGGCCTCACGACCCGTGAGCAGGGTGGCGAAAGCCCAGATCGCGGCCAGCGACACCAGGGGCACGAGGAGCAGCGCCACAATCTTCCGGCGGATGGACTTCCCGCGAAAGCGCATGGCCTCCCCCAGCTCGACCCCCTCCAGGCCGGGGGTACACATGTGCGTCAACAAACGGCGTGAGCCTACTACTGACACGGAGCCGACTCGAAGAGCGTCCGGGGGGTGGTTCCGGCTCGACGGGGAACGAGACATGGGGAGTTGTCCGTTCATTGGGGGAGATTGCTCCCCTGGATATGGCAGTTGGGGCCGGATCCCATCGGATCGGGGAACTTTGTCAGTTGGCCGAAATTCTTCGCTCGGCGGGAATCTTCGGGGCGGGCCGTTCGTCTGTCAGTACGGGAATTGGGGGCGGAATCGGCCACAGGTGCCGCATGCCGCGCTCAGTCGGCGTAAAAGAACGCAAGCCGGGCAGCCACTGGGGGGCGGGGGTCGCGAGACACCCGTGCGAGAGGACTGCTGGGCGGTGGGGAGTGACAAGTTGATGGGCACGGCGGAGCGGAGCGGGTCACCCGCTGCAGAGGTTGCGACACGAAAGGCGGCACAACTGGCCACCCGGGCACCGGATGACAGCATTCCGGCAGCGCGGCAAGGCCGTCCGGACGCGCGGTCGGCGGCGGACGGGCCCGGCACGGCGGACCTCCAGGACACCGCCCCCGACAGGGGCGGCCGGGCCGAGGAGAAGAGCGCTGCCACGAACGGATACGAGGACCACGAAGAGCGGGCGTACTACCGGCCGTTGTGGATCGAGGAGCCCGCGCGCAAGCGCCGGTTGCCCGATCCGGTGCGTACGTCCGCCGTGCGTGCGGTACTCGTCATCGCGGTCACGCTGATACAGGCCGTGGTCGCGTTCCTGTGCACGATGGCGGAGTCCTGGCTGGCTTTCCCGATGGTTCTCAGCAGCGTGGCCAGTACGGTCGTCGCCACCTGGGCCGCCCTTGACGTCTGGGTGACGCGGCAGGTGTGGAACCAGCGGAACGGCGTGGTGTCGGTGCCGAGCAGCACGGCGCGGGCGCTGCGGCGCGAGCGCCGCAAGGCCAGGCGTCAGGCACGGATCACCGCGCGGGCCCAGGAGCGGATACGCAGGCGGGGCGGGGCCGGACAGTTGTCGCACTCGTAGCGGAGCGGCAGCCGCCGACGTCGGTTATCACGGCTCAGGCGTGCGGGGAGCGGCCGCCGGACAGTTTCGCTCCGGCGGCCGTACCGGGAGGAAGCAGCCCGGGTGGACGAGCACACCATGGAGAACAGTGCGGGGAACCGCGTCGCCGGCGGCACGCGATTCCCCACCCGTCCCCGTCCCACGGCTCCGTCGCTACGGGGTGACCGGCGCCGGTCGCTTGAACATCCGTGTCGCGGTGATCTCGGTGTGCACCGTTTCCCCGGCGGGGGCCTCGCGGGGCAGTCCCGGCCGTAGATGTTCCTCCACGCTGATGTACTTCAGCCCGGCGCGAAGGTCGGCGTCATTGCGCAACCGGATGACGAGGGGGAACTCGGCGAGCGCGGTCGTGTCGAACAGGCCGGTGGTGTAGAGGAGCTGGACGCCGAGCGCGTCCGAGACGGCCCTCTGGAGCTCCAGCAGATACGTCGCGTTGGCGCGCCCGATGGGGTTGTCGAGGAACAGGGTGCCGGCGTGCCGGTGCTTGTCACGGCCGCGGTCGTTGCTGCGCAGCGCCGCCATCGTGCAGTACAGGGCGATGGCGGCGGTGAGGAGCTGGCCGCCGGAGAACACGTCGCCCATCTGTCCGACGGGGACGCGTTCGGCGCGCAGCACGGCGTCCGGCTTGAGGATCTCGACGGCGACGCCCTTGGGCTGGAGCGCGGCGCTGACTCCGCGCAGCAGCAGCGACATGCCGTCGCGCCGCATGTCGGAGTTCTTCTTGACCGCCGCGCGGGTGGCGTCGTCCACCACCTCGCCGAGCCGCTCGGTGAGGGTGGCCTGGTCGGGTTCCTCGAAGCGGATGCGCAGGAACTCCTGTCCGGACCACTCCCCCAGTCCCTCCGGCAGTCTGGACAGCCGCTGGGCGGAGCGGAGGGTGGCGAGGGAGGACTCGACGAGCCCGCGGAGCCGGTCCACGATCGAGTCCCGGTTGCGCTCCAGCTGCGCCAGTTCGTCGGTCAGCACACGCAGCCTGGGCGCGAACGCGTCCGACCACTTCTGTGCGTGCTCGGGCAGGGAGGAGGCGGGCAGCTCGCGGATCTGCTGCCGGGCGGGGGTGCGTACCTGCTCGTAGCGGGTGGAGTTGGCGTGACGCACGAGGATGTCGCAGGCCTCACGGACGGCGGCCTCGGCCGTGGTCAGGTCGGCGGCGCAGCCGCGCAGCGAGCGGCGGCTCTCGGCGGCGGAGTTCCGTGCCTCGTCGAGCGTGCCCGGATAGGGCTCGGGCTCGTCCTGCTCCTCGTCGACGTGTTCGCGGAGCAGGTCCCTGAGGAGTGCGGCCGTCTCGTCGAAGCCGCCGGCCCCGTCCTCGGCGGACCGGTGGGCGTCGAGGAACCCCGCGTGCGCCTCGCGGGCCTGGTTCAACTCATCGGTGCGGGAGGCGAGTTCGGTCGTGGCGGTGCGCAGGAGGGCCTGGGCCTGCTCGGTGTCGACCGGAACCAGCTCCTCCGCCAGCTCGGTGTGGACCTCGCCCTCCTCGGGCGCGTGCCGCTCCGCCTCGCCGCGCAGCCGTCCGAGCTGCTCGCTCGCGGTCGACATCCGGGTCTCCAGGAGCTGCACCAGTTCCTCGGCCCGTGCCGCGGCGGCCTGCCGGGAGGGGCCGTCCGAGCCGTCCGGTGACTCCAGGAGCTGCCCGGCTCGGGTGCGGACCTTGTTGCTGAGCCGGTTCAGCTCCGTGAGGGCCGCGCTCTCGTCGCTCTCGGCCCGTGCCTGCTCGGCCCGCAGGTCGGCGCCCACGCCGACCTTCTCGTAGAGCTGCGACGCGGCCCGGTAGGCCTCGCGCAGCGCCGGCAGCGAGGCCTTGGCCGCGGCCGTCCCGTCGTGTGTCACCTCGTCGGGGGCCCCGGCGATCTCCGCGCGTTCGGCGCGCAGCGCGCGGGCCGTGCGGCGGGCGTCGTCGGCGGCACGCTGGGCGGCGCGGCGGTCCTCGTCGGCGGCGCGGGCGCGTTCCAGGCATACCTGGGCGCGGGCCTCCGACTCCGCCGCCTCGTCGGCGAGTTCGCGGAGCTTGACCTGCCATCCGGCGCGTTCACGCAGCCGGAAGGCGAGTCCGGCGAGCGCGTCGGCGGCACGCCGGGCCTTCTGCGCGGCCTCCTGCCGCTCGTCGCGTACATGGGCCGCTTCGGCCGCCGTCTCGTCGGCCTCCGCCCGGACGGTGCGGGCCTCGGCCAGCTCGGCCTCGCTCTCCTCCGCGAACGCGCGCGCGTCGCGGGCGGTCGCGGCCAGCTCGGTGAGCCGCCCGGCGGGGCAGCCGGTGCGCCAGGACGCGAGGCGCGCGGCCAGCTCCCGGTCCTTGCCCAGGCGAGCGGCGAGCGTGCGGATCTCTTCGTCCCGCAAACCCGTCCGGGCCCGCAGGGCCTGGCGCTCCTCGTCGGCGGCGTGCTCGTCGTGCATGGCCGGGTTCGGCGGTACGAGGAAGACGCCGCCGTCGTCCGCGTCGGCGGCCGGGGTCGGGGCGAGCAGGGCGGCGGCCGTGCCGACGGCCACCGTCGAGCGGGGCAGCAGCGCCGCTTCGCCGAGGACGTCACGGGCCCGCGCGTGGGTGTCCGGGTCGGTGATGATCACGCCGTCGACGAGTTCGGGCCGGGCGGCCAGGACGCGCGCGTGGTCGACGGGGTCGACGGCCTGGGCGAGGTAGCGCCACCCGGGCAACGCGGGGATGCCGTGCTCGCCGAGGTACTCGACGGCGGCGAGGACGTCGGGGCCGGGCGGCAGCAGCCCGCCGTCGCCGAGCGCCCCGAGGATCCGGGCGTCGTCGGCCGCCGCGGTGCGCAGTTCGAAGAGCTGCCGCTCGGCCGAGGCGACCGTCTCGTCGAGAAGCCCTCGGAGTTCGTCGGCGCACCGGTCCAGTTCTTCGGGAGCCAGCGGCGGACCGGCCGGCGAGCCGACGGGGCCGTCGGGGTCCGTGTCACGGCGCGGCTGGGGAACGCCGAGGCGGGTGCCGGTGCCCGGCAGGCTGAGCAGCTCCGCGAGCCGTTCCTCCTGGGCCAGGGCCTCGGCCGTGAGCCGCTCCGCTTCGTACGACCGCTCCGCGGCCGTCGCCGCGTCCGCCGCGCGGGCGGCCGTCAGCTCGGCGCGGGACTCGGCGGACGCCGCTTCCCGCGCCTGGTCGGCGGCGCGGCGCGAGGCCTCACGCGCGGTGTCCCAGGCGGCGACGGCGTTCTTCTCCGCGTCGCTGGCGGCGAGGGCCGCCCTGGCCGGGTCGGCGTCGGGGGCGGTGTCGTCGAGCCAGCCGGCCCGGACCGCCTCGGTGGTCTCCTGCTCGACCTCGGACAGCCGCTGGCGCAGATGCCCGACCTCGCTGCGGGCGCGCTGCGCTGCGGTGGCGGCGGCCGTCGCGTCGGCGTGCGCCGTCTCGCCGGCCTCCTGGAGGCCCGAGGACCGCTCCTCCTCCTCGTTGGCGAGCGCCTCGGCGCCCTCGGCGGCCCGGTGCAGCGCGCGGACGAGATCGACGGCGGCCGTGGCACGGGCCGCGAGCGCGGGAGCGGCGTCCCGTTCGGCCTCGCGGATCGCGTCGGCGACGCGGGTGGAACGGTCGGCGGCGGCACGGTGGCGCAGCACGGCCTCGGCGGCCTGCCAGGCGGCGTGCAGGGTCCGCGCGTCGGCGAGCTCGCGCTTCTGCGCGGCGGCCGACTTCTCCGCGCCGGCCAGGGCCAGCGAGGCGTGACGGTAGGCGAGTTCGGCGGCGATCAGGGCGCTGCGCTCGCGGGCGCCCTCGGCGTGGGTGACGGCGTACGCGGCGGCGGTCACGCGCTGGGCGAGTTCACCTGCGCGCACGCGCTCCCGCACGGCCCGCGCGGACAGCCGGCGTGCCAGGGTCCTGGTCCGCCGCTCGGCGCCGGTGTGGATGTCACGCGCGCGTGCCCTTGACCCGGCGGCGTCGACGATCCGGCCGAGCAGATCCACGGAACCGGCGGTGAAGTCGCGCTCGGCGATGAGCTCGGCCCTGCGCCCCAGCTTGTTGCCGAAGCCGCCGACGAGGTCGGCGAGCCCGTCGGTGTCGCGGGTGTCGGTGACCGCGCGCAGCAGCAGATCCGTGAAGTCGGAGTCCTTCTTGACCGCGAAGAGGCCGGCGGCCTCGCCCTCGTCGGCGTTCATCTCCCGCTGGTAGCGGAAGAGTTCGGGGTCCAGGCCCAGGTCGCCGAGGTGTTCGTTCCAGCGGTCGTGGATCTCCTCCCAGTGCACCTCCAGGTGCGGGTAGGCCTTGCCGGCCTCGGTGATCGCGTCGCGGAAGCCCTTCATGGTGCGCCGCCGCCCCTGCGCTCCGGAAGCGCCCTCGACGGGCGGCCGTACCGAAGTGGCTTCGGCGACGGGCAGGTTGTCCAGGCTGAGCCCCGGTCCCGGCCGGAACGAGTACCAGGCTTCCGCGAACTTCCGCGGGTCGTTCGAGACCTGCCGTCCCCGCCACTCGCTCGCCTTGCCGACCACCACGCACTCACCGGTCAGCGTGTGCTGCCACTCCAGCGCGACGTGTCCGCAGTCGTCGGCGAGCAGGAACTTGCGCAGCACGCCGGAGCTGGCGCCGCCCAGGGTGTTGCGGTGGCCCGGGAGCATGACCGAGAAGATCAGCTTGAGCAGCACCGACTTGCCGCCGCCGTTCTCCAGGAAGAGCACACCGGCGGGCGCGGGCCGGCGCGGCGGGCCGACCGGTTCCTCCGCGAAGAACTCCGCCTGGGTGGGCGCGGGGTCGGGCACGGGCTCGCCGACTCCGCGCAGGTCCAGCACGGTGTCGGCGTAACGCGCACCGGCGGGCCCGATGGAGTAGAGGCGGACCCGGGACAGCTCGTACATGGCGGCGGACTCTCGTAGTCGAAAGGGGGGTGAGGTCGTGGAGGGGGAGCCGGGGAGGGCGGGCGGACGTCAGGAGTGGAACGGAAGTCCGGCTCCGGCCACGAGCTCCAGGTCGTCGGTGTCCTCGGCGGGCAGCAGCGTCGCCGTGCCGTCCGTCACCGGGACGATGCCCAGTTCCAGCAGTTCGGCCATGGCCGCGCTGCCCGCCATGTCGCGGACCTGGAGCTGATAGCGGGCCGTCGTCCGGTAGGTCCCGCCGGCGTCGTCGCCGGTGCGCTGGAGGAACCCGGAGTCGGTGAGGAAGGCGACGGCCTTGGCGATGATGCCCGTCGTCGAGCCGGCCAGTCTTCGCGCGTCCTTGGTGGCCCCGGTGGAGCTGCGCCGTGCCCAGATCCGCCAGGCCGCCTCCAGTCCGGGCGCGCCGGTCGCCGGGTCGGTGTTCTCGCCGGTCTCCTCGGCCCGCTCCTCCAGGCGCCTGCAGGCCTGTCGTACGAACGCGTCGACGCCGTTGACCGAGACGCGCCCGATGTATCCGTCGTCGGCGAGGTCCTCGGGGCGCGGGAAGGCCAGGGCGGCCACGGCGAGGTGGGCGAGTCCGTGCAGGAACCGGTCCCCGGAGTCGGTCGAGGCGCGGCGCGCGTAGTCGCCCATGCGGACGGCGAAGACCGAGTCCTCGGCGGCGGTCACCGCCATCCCCGCGCGCGGGGACACCTCCAGGACGACGAGGCCGAGGCCGGCGGCCACCGCGTCGGCGAGCCGAGCGAAGGGCGGGTCCTCGCGGTAGCGGCGCAGCAGCTCGGTGTACTCCTGATCACGCGCGGGCTGGAGCTTGGGCTGGAGCCCGAAGGCGACGAGCCGCGCCGCGTCGGCGGCGTCGGCAGGGGTGACGGGGGCGTTCGCCGGTGCGGCGGTGGCCTCCGGTTCACTCCACTCGACGTGCTCGGTCACGGCTGGGACTCCTTGTTCGAAAGTACGAGGGTACGTGCGGGGAGACGGACGGGCGTCCGGTGCGGGGCTCGCGGACCGGCGGCGTCCGGCTCCGCAGGGCCGGCGTGCGCCTTCACCGGAGCGGTGCGGCCGGTGGCGGGGTTCCGGGGCATCGCGAGGTGCGCGCCGACGGGGTTCCGGGGTATCTCGCGGCGCGCATCCGCGCTGTTCGTGGGCCTCGCGCGGTGCGTGCGCTCTCGGGGCGGAAGGTTCATGCCCGGTCCGCCTTCATCCCGGCCGCGTCGAGCAGTGCCATGCCCACGATCAGATCGGCCCCGCCGAACTCCGGGTCGTCCAGCTCGGTCCCGTCGTCCACGGCGAACAGCAGGCGCTCCTCGCCCTGCCGGTAGGCGGTGCCGACCGGCGGACTCGCGGCGTGCACGGCGAGGAGAGCCACCAGGTAGGGCAGCTCGGGATCGCGGCGGCGGGCCTCCGCGAGCAGTCCGGACAGCCTGCGGGGCGCGTCGGGCGGCAGGTTCAGCAGTTCCTTGGCCGAGGCGAGCTGCTCCTCGCTGAAGCGGCTGTCGTCCGGTGTGGCGATCAGGTCGGGCTCGGGCATCTCCGCGCCGAGGTGCTCTCGCTCCAGGGGCGGCGTCAGCAGGATGTCGACGAGATCCGCGACCCGTACGGCGACGGGGGTGCGCAGGCCCGTCCCGCGCCGGAAGAAGGCGTCGGTGACGCGCAGCGCCCGCTCCACCGGCAGGGGCAGCACCGGTGCGACGAGATGGCCGTAGAGGTCGATCCCCGAGGTCGTCATGGGGGTGCCGAAGGCCTGCCGGTCCTGCTCGGCGCGGAACAGCGGGCCGGCTTCGAGCAGGCGGGACTGGAGCTGGGTGTGCCGGCGGATGCAGTCCTTGACTATGTCGACGAGTTCGGCCGCGCGCCGCTTCTGCTCGGGGTCCTCGGACTCGTCACGGGCCTTGCGGATGTTGGTGAGGATCGCGTTCTCGTGGCGGTACCGGTCGGCCACGTGGTCCAGGGCCTCGGCGATCATGTCGGGCACGGCCTGGAGCCAGTCGACGGCCCGGACGTTGCGCCGGGTGGCGTCGAGGGCCTTGCGCAGCGTTTCCGCGTACTGCACGGTCCGGTAGCGGGCCTGCTCGGCGGCGAGTTGCGCGTCGGCCAGCCGGCCGCGGCTGATCAGGACCTCCAGCTTGACCTCGGCGGCGATCTGCGCGCTGGTGACATCGGTGTCGAGGGCGCCGACGAGGACGTTGACCGCTTCGTCGGTCGTACGGAGGTAGACGCTGCCCCCGTAGCCCGGTACTTCCTCGATCAGCTTGAAGTCGTAGTCGCGGCGCACATAGGTGCCGTCGGGTGCGAAGGTGCCGTACACGGCCCGGAAGCCCCGGTCGACGCTGCCGACGTTGATCAGGTTCTCCAGGACCCAGCGGGCCACGCGCTCGTGCTCGGCGACCGGTCGCCCGGGAGCCTGGGCGGCGATGCGCGGGATGAGCCTGGCCACTATCTGGTCGTGGTCGGCGCCCGTGTCGAAGTCCATGTTGAGTGTGACGAGATCGATGGCGGCGAGGGCGACCTCGGCCATGCCGTACACCGTGTACTCGCCCGCGAGATTCGCCTTGCGCATGTCCAGGTCGTGCAGCGGCGCGGTGCAGGCGAGCGCGCGCAGCCGCCGAGCCAGGCCCTCGTCGGCGGCCGGGCCCGGCGCCGGGCGCCGACCCGCGCTGAACTGGGGCGGAACGCTGTCCGTCGATGCAGGCGAAGTCACGCTGAACAGAGTAGGTCCTCGGTCCGACAACGGTCGAAACGGCGCAGAAGCGACCGCCGTCCCCGCCGGGCCACGACCCCGCCGACCCGACCGGCCCCGCACCCCGCGTCAGGGCCCCACGCCCGCCGCGGCCCCCAGGACCCGGCCCCGCGAGCCATCGCCGGCCCCTGAGCCGGCCCTGCCCCAGCCCCCGCGCTGCCGCGGCTGCGCGGCCGGGCAGCCGCGCACGCCCGGCCCTGATGCGGCCGCCCAGCACCCGCCCTGGCCGCCCCGCCCGACCCGGACGCGCACACCCGCCCCACGTGTCCGACGTCATAACACTCGCCCCACACGCCCGACCCCACAGCACCGGCCCACGGGCCGACCCCGTGACACCGGCCCACGTGGCCGACCCCACCCGTCAGAACCGCACGGGCACACACGCCGCAGGGGCGCATGCCACGCCCACCGCGGGACCGCACGCCTCGCCCGCCGCGCGACCGCACGGCAGGCGCCGCGTCATCCGGTGCCCTCTCCCCCGTCGGCCACGCGGCGCGCGTACACCTCGACGAGGCCGGCGAGCGAGTCGTCGAGATATGCCGCGAGGAGGCGTTCCGCGCCGTCCCGGTCGCCGGCCCGCAGGGTCTGGAGGATCTCGTGGTTGCGCGCGAGGTAGGGCTCGTGGAGCCGCTGGGGGTCGTCCACGACGTGGAAGGCGAGACGCAGCTCCGCGAAGACGCTGCGCATCACCTCGTCCGTACGGGCGCTGCCGGCGAGCGCGACCAGTTCGCGGTGGAAGTGGATGTTGGCGGTCGACACTCCTTTCCAGTCACCTTCGCGCGCCGCCCGCCGCCCGTCGGAGACGGCTTCGGCGATCCCCTCCACGGCGTAGGGCGGAGCGCCGAGCCCGCGGACCACGGCGCACTCGACGAGGGACCGGGTGCGGTAGATGTCCTCGACGTCCTCGACCGTGAGCACCCGTACGAAGACCCCTCGGTTGAGTTCGTGCACCAGCAGCCGCTCGTGCGTGAGCAGCCGGAACGCCTCGCGCAGCGTGTTGCGGGAGACCCCGAGGGCGCCGCCGATGCTGTCCTCCGACAATCGCGTCCCGGGCGGGAAGAAGCCCTCGGCGATCCGGCTCCTGAGGATGTCCGAGACCCGCTCGGCGGTGCTGGTGCGGCCCAACAGGGCGCGATCGTCGGCCAGTTCCGTCAGCTCTGCCATGCCCGGAATTCAACCGCAGACACGAGAACGAAACAACACGGGTATTGAGGGATCGTTCAACGATCCTCTACCTTGTCGGACAGGCGCTCTCCGCACCACCGCGAACCGCCAAGCGCCAAGCACCAAGCACCAAGCACCCAAAGGCTTCCGCACGGCCCGGCTCAGTCCTCATGCACTCTCCGTCCCTCAATGCGAGGTGCCCATGAGCACGACCCCTCCACCCCAGGCCCTGACCCCCGGAACGCAACCCGCCACAGATGAACTCACCGACAAGGAAGGCGCGTTCGGCTGGCTGCGCGCCCTCGGCCCGCGGGGCCGGCGCGCGTTCGGCGGCGCGTTCGGCGGCTACGGCCTCGACTCGTACGACTACTTCACCCTGCCGCTGAGCATGGTCGCCCTCGCGGCGTACTTCGGCCTCGACAGCGGCCAGACCGGCCTGTTCACCACCGTCACACTGGTCGTGTCCGCGGTCGGCGGTGCCGTCGCGGGTGTGGTCGCGGACCGGATCGGACGCGTCAAAGCGCTGATGATCACCGTGATCACCTACGCGGTGTTCACCGTGGCCTGTGGTTTCGCGCCGAACTACGAGACGCTGCTGGTGTTCCGTGCCCTTCAGGGTCTCGGCTTCGGCGGCGAGTGGGCGGTCGGCGCCGTCCTGGTCGCCGAGTACGCGAGCCCCCGGAACCGCGGGCGCACGCTCGGCGCGGTCCAGAGCGCCTGGGCCGTCGGCTGGGGCCTCGCCGTGGCCGTCTACACGCTGATCTTCCAGCTTCTCGACGACGACCTCGCCTGGCGCGTGATGTTCTGGACCGGCGCGCTGCCCGCTCTGCTCGTGGTCTGGGTCAGGCGCCAGGTGCGGGACGCGCCCGAGGCGGCCGCGGCGCGCGCGAGGAGCGCCGACAAGGGGTCGTTCACCGCGATCTTCAGGCCCGGCACGGCCGAGGTCCCGGGCCTGCTGCGCACCACCTTCTTCGCGGTCCTGCTCTCCACCGGTGTCCAGGGCGGCTACTACACGCTGGCCACCTGGGTGCCCACCTATCTGAAGACGGAGCGCGGACTGTCCGTCGTCGGCACCGGCGGCTATCTGACGCTCCTGATCTCCGGAGCCTTCCTCGGCTACCTCACCGGCGGTCTCCTGACCGACAGACTGGGCCGCAAGCGCAACATCCTGCTCTTCGCGGTCCTCTCCGCGGTCTGCGTCCTCGCCTACGCGAACATCCCGAGCGGCGCCAACACCCTTCTCCTGGTGCTCGGTTTCCCCCTCGGCTTCTGCATGTCGGCGATCTTCAGCGGTTTCGGCTCGTTCCTCAGCGAGCTGTACCCGGTGGCGGTGCGCGGCACGGGACAGGGCTTCGCGTACAACACCGGGCGTGCCGTCGGCGCGGCCTTCCCCACCACGGTCGGCTTCCTGGCCGACAGCTGGGGCGTGGGCGGGGCGCTGGTCTTCGGCGCGATCGGCTACGCCCTCGCCGCGCTCGCCCTGACCGGACTCCCCGAGACGCGTGGCAAGGAGCTCCTGTGAACGACACCGTCCAGGTCCGCCCGCCCGCCCTCCCTGGGAACGGCTCACCGGGCCCGCTGAAAACACCCGGCCACGCGCGCGCGTGGACCCCGGAGAGGGCCCGCAGGCGGTTCCGTTCGGGGCTGTCGGTTCCCACCGCCGGGATCGCCGCGGGCCACGCCCAGGCCAACCTCGTGTCGGTGCCCGCCGACTGGGCGTACGAGATGCTGCTGTTCTGCCAGCGCAACCCGAAACCGTGTCCCGTCCTCGACGTCACCGACGCCGGTTCCTGGACCACCGCGCTCGCCCCGGGCGCCGACCTGCGCACCGATCTGCCGGGCTACCGGGTGTGGGAGCACGGCGCGTTGGCGGCCGAGCCCACGGACGTCGTCGGCCACTGGCGGTCCGACCTGGTGTCGTTCCTGATCGGGTGCAGCTTCACCTTCGAGTGGGCGCTCAGCTCCGCGGGTGTCCCGCTGCGCCACATCGAGCAGGGCCGCAACGTCTCGATGTACGTGACGACGCGTCAGTGCCGGCCGGCGGGGCGGCTGCGCGGCCCCATGGTCGTGTCGATGCGTCCGGTGCCGCCCGAGCACCTGGGCACGGCGATCCGGGAGAGCAGTCTGCTGCCCGCCGTGCACGGCAGTCCGGTGCACTGCGGCCATCCCTCGGGGCTGGGCATAGAGGATCTCTCGCGCCCCGACTTCGGCGATCCGGTGGTCGCGGCCCCGGACGACATCCCGGTGTTCTGGGCCTGCGGAGTGACGCCGCAGGCCGCCGTGATGGCATCCCGTCCGCCGTTCGCGATCACCCACGCGCCCGGCCGGATGTTCATCACGGACACCCGCGACGAGCAGTACCGAGTGGCCTGAACGGGCCGGAGGAGGAGGAACGGCAGCCCATGACCCCCATCGATCTCAACGCCGATCTCGGCGAGGGCTTCGGCCGCTGGCGGCTGACCGACGACGAACAGCTGCTGTCCGTCGTGACCAGCGCCAATGTGGCCTGTGGTTTCCACGCCGGGGACGCGGCCACCATGCGGCGGGTGTGCGAACTGGCGGCGGAGCGGGGGGTACGGATCGGCGCCCAGGTCTCCTACCGTGACCTGGCGGGGTTCGGGCGGCGGGCGATGGATGTGCCGCCCGACGAGCTGGCGGCCGAAGTGGCGTACCAGATCGGCGCCCTGGAGGTCTTCGCGCGCGCGGCGGGCTCGCGGGTGGCGTACGTGAAGCCGCACGGCGCGCTCTACAACCGTGTCGTGCACGACGAGGAGCAGGCGGCGGCGGTCGTCGACGGTGTCCTGCTCGCGGGCGCGGATCTGCCCGTGCTCGGTCTCCCGTCCTCGTGCTTCCTGAAGATCGCCGAGGGGGCCGGACTGCCCGTCGTCCCCGAGGCGTTCGCGGACCGCGCGTACACCGAGGAGGGCACTCTGGTGCCGCGTACGCAGGAGGGCGCGGTGATCACGGAGGCCGAGGCCGTCGTCGAACGCTCCCTGGGCCTCGCGCGCTCCGGGGTGGTCACCTCCCGTTCCGGGGAGCGCGTGCAGGTCCGCGCGCGCTCCCTGTGCCTGCACGGGGACACACCGGGCGCGGTCGGCCTGGCCCGCCGGGTGCGCGCCCGGCTGGAGTCCGCGGGCGTGCCCGTGCGGGCGTTCGCGTGAGCGCCCGGCCCGCCGGCGGCGGGAGGGCCCCGGTGCCGGCCGGCGGCGACCCGCAAGGCCCCGGCCTGAGGACCCTGCCCGTCGGCGACCGGGCGCTGCTGGTCGAGGTCTCCTCGGGGGAGGCCGCCCAGGCACTGCACGCCGAGCTGCTGCGGCGCCGCGCGGACGGCTCGCTGTCCGTGCGGGAGATCGTCCCGGCGGCCCGCACGGTGCTCCTGGACGGCCTGGACGACCCCGGCCGGCTCGCGGAGCTGCTGCCCGGCTGGGAGATCCCCCCGCTGACCGCGCGCGCGGACGACACCGTCGAGATCCCGGTACGGTACGACGGTCCCGACCTGGCGGATGTGGCGGCCCTGTGGGGGGTGGCGGTGCGCGAGGTGCCGGAGATCCACGCCGCGGCCGGGTTCCGGGTCGCCTTCTGCGGGTTCGCGCCCGGTTTCGGCTATCTCACCGGACTGCCGGCACGGTACGACGTGCCGCGCCGGGCGACCCCGCGCACGGCGGTGCCCGCGGGCTCCGTGGCGCTGGCGGGCCCGTACACCGGTGTGTACCCGCGCAGTTCGCCGGGCGGCTGGCAGCTCATCGGCACGACGGACGCGTTGTTGTGGGACCACGCGCGCGTACCGGCCGCGCTGCTGGCCCCCGGCGCGCGGGTGCGCTTCGTACCGCAGAGGTGTTCATGAGCGACCGGGCCCTCGCGGTGGTGCGGGCCGGGGCCCTGACCACCGTCCAGGACCAGGGGCGGCCCGGGCACGCCCATCTCGGTGTGCCGCGCTCCGGAGCGCTCGACGCGCCCGCGGCGGCGCTGGCCAACCGGCTCGTCGCCAACCCCGCCGAGGCCGCCGTGCTGGAGACGACGGTCGACGGCTGTGCCCTGCGCCCCCGTTCGACGGTCACGGCGGCCGTGACCGGAGCGCCCTGCCCGGTGCGGGTGGACGGCCGCCCGGTCGCCTGGGGGGCTCCTGTCCGGGTGCCCGCGGGGGCGCTCCTGGACGTCGGTTCCGCGCGCGCGGGGCTGCGGAGTTATGTGGCCGTGTCCGGCGGCGTGGCGGTCGATCCGGTGCTCGGCAGCCGCTCGACCGACCTGCTCTCGGGGCTCGGCCCGCCACCGCTGACGGACGGCGCGGTGCTCCCCCTGGGGAGTCCCGGCACCCTTCACGCGCGCGTGGACGTCGTCCCGCACCGCGCCCCGCCCGCCGAGCTGGTGCTGCGCGTGACGCTCGGCCCACGCGACGGCTGGTTCACCGAGCCGGCCCTGCGGACGCTCACGACGCGCGTGTACCGGGTCTCGTCGGCGAGCAACCGCATCGGCCTGCGCACGGAGGGGCCCTCGCTGGAGAGGGCCGTCTCCGGCGAACTCCCCAGTGAGGGCCTGGTGCTGGGTGCGGTCCAGGTGCCGCCCGACGGCCGCCCGGTCGTCTTCCTCGCCGACCATCCGACCACCGGGGGCTACCCGGTGGTCGCGGTCGTCCGGTCCGCCGATCTCCCGGCGGCCGCTCAGGCGGTCCCGGGAACCCCGGTGCGGTTCCTGGCCGTTCGCCGTCGCTGAGGCCGCCGCGGGCCGTGTGCCGACGAAGGGGCACCGGCCGCTTCGACCGGTGCCCGCCTCGCGCGCCCGCCCGGCCGCGTCCTGCCGTCGAGGCCGCGTCCTGCCGTCGGACTTCCTCCGCCCGTCAGGCCACGTCCGGCCGTTCCGCGACGGACAGGGCCGCCAGGGCGGAGGCGACGGCGTGCGAGGCGCTCAGGTCGAGGCGGGCGCTGGTGCCCCGGGCCCGGTGGCGCACCTCGGACGCGGCGAGGGTGAGCAGCTGGGGCAGCAGGTCCGTGCAGCGCCTGGCCACCCAGCCCGTTCCCGCCGTGGCCAGCCACAGAAGGCTCGCGGTGCGGGTCGGCGCGGGGAACTCGGCCTCGGCCGACGGCGTGATCCCGTCGGCGACGCCTTCCTCGGCGAGCAGCGTGTGGAAGCGCAGGGCCAGCTGACGGTGCCCCAGCTCCCCCGGGTGCAGCCGGTCGGCACTCCACACGGCGCGGTCCTCGAGCCAGTCCTCCTCCGCCGCGTGCAGATGCATCGCCCCGTGCCGCTTCGAGAGGGCGTGCACCACCGCGTTGACCGCGTGCTGACGCCGGGCCAGCGGGCGGGCCAGCGCTCCCGGGAGCCCGAGCATCGAACCGGGGTCCGGGAGGCAGGCCGTCAGCACGATCGTGTCCCGCGCGCGGAAGGCCGCGTACACCGTGTCGAGCCGTTCGGCCACCGAGTGGATGTCGAAGGTGTACCGCAGGGTGTCGTTGACGCCGATCACGACGGAGACGATGTCGGGCTCCAGGGCGAGCGCCGCCGGGGTCTGCCGTTCCAGGACGTCCCGTGTCTGCGCCCCACTGACCGCGAGGTTGGTGAACCGCACGGGCGCGTCCGCCGGGGCGAGTCCCGGAGCGAGCAGCTCGGCCCACCCCCGCCACCGGTCCCCGACGGGGTCGCCCACACCTTCCGTGAGGGAGTCCCCGAGAGCGACGAACCGAACCGGTCTCATGCGACGCCCTCCTGAAGACGCGGCCGGTTCACGGCCGCCGCGTCGTGCGCGGCGAGGAAACCCGTCACGGCGGCGTCCCAGCCGAAGCACTCGGCACGCGCGCGTGCGGCCTGCCTGCGCTCGCCCTCGGCGCGGCCGAGCAACAGCCGTACCGCGTCCGCGAAGGAGTCGCCGCTGTCGCCGGCGGTGGCTCCGGCGGAGCCGACGATCTCCGGCAGGGCGGAGATCGAGCTGGCGACCACGGGGGTGCCGCAGGCCATCGCCTCCAGGGCGGCGAGCCCGAAGGTCTCCGCGGGCCCGGGTGCCAGGCACACGTCCGCCGAGGCCTGGAGCGAACCGAGCAGGGCGCGGTCGGCGACGTGCCCGAGGAAGGTGACGGGCAGCCTCCGCTCCCGGGCGCGCTGTTCCAGCCGGGCCCTGAGCGGTCCGTCCCCGGCGACGACGAGCACGGCCCGCTCGCCGCGCCGCAGCAGAGCCTCCAGCGCGTCGAGCGCCGTACCGGGCCGCTTCTCCACGGACAGGCGGGAGCACATGACGAGCAGGACCTGGTCCGCGCGCGCGTGACGGGCACGCAGCGCCGGGTCACGCAGCGCGGGGTGCCGGTCCACCAGGTCGACGCCCAGGGGGGCTCGTACGACGTTGCGGGCGCCGATCCGCACGAACTCGCGCTCGGCGAACTCCGTGGTGCACACCACGCGCGCGTAGGAGTGCGCCGTGCGGACGTTGAGGGCGTCGGCGGTCCGCCGGGCCATCGCCTCGGACAGTCCCCAGGTCCGCAGCACACCGTCGGCGGTCTCGTGGGAGACCATCACCGCGGGCACCCGGGCCCGTCGTGCCCACACTCCGGTCCAGCGCAGGGTGGTCCGGTCGGAGACCTCCAGGCGGTCGGGGGCGAGTGACTCCAGGAGCCGGGCGACCCGCCGTCTGTCGGTGAGGACGCGATAGCCGCCGGTACCGGGCAGCAGCGGGCCGGGCAGCGTGATCACCCGTCCCTGCTCGGTGTCGCGGTCGCTCGCGCGCTCGCCGGGTATGACGAGGACCGGTTCGTGGCCGGCCGCCCGGTATCCGGCGCCCAGCTCCCGCAGTGCGGTGCGCAGTCCTCCGGAGGAGGGGGCGACGAAGTTGGCGAGCCGTACGATGCGCAGACTCATGCCGCCACCAGCTTCCGTGCGGAGAGCACGTCCTCGTAGTGAGCGATGAGCTGATCGCCCACCGCGGCCCAGGTACGGCCCTCGACCATGGCGTGCCCGGCGGCGCCGTAGGCGGCCCGCACGGCGGGATCGGCGGCCAGGGTGCGCACCGCCTCCCGTACGGCGTCGGCGTCGCGCGGCGGGACGAGCAGCCCGGTGCGCCCGTGGGCGACCAGGTCGAGCGGTCCGCCGGCGGCGGGCGCGACGACGGGCACCCCGCTGGCCATGGCCTCCTGCACGGTCTGGCAGAAGGTCTCGAAGGGGCCGGTGTGCGCGAAGACGTCCAGCGAGGCGAAGATCCGGGCGAGTTCGTCGCCGGTGCGGCGGCCGAGGAAGACCGCGCCGGGGAGCGCGCCGCGCAAGGTGGCCTCGCTGGGTCCGTCGCCGACCACGACGACGCGGACGCCGTCCATCCCACAGACCCCGGAGAGCAGTTCGACGTGCTTCTCGGGGGCGAGCCGGCCGACGTAGCCGACGATCAGCTCGCCGTTCGGAGCCAGTTCGCGGCGGAGCGCCTCGTCGCGGTGGCCGGGGCGGAAGCGGACCGTGTCGACACCGCGCGCCCAGAGCCGTACCCGGGGCACGCCGTGCGTCTCCAGGTCGTGCAGGGCCGCGCTGGACGGGGCGAGCGTCCGGTCGGCCGCGGCGTGCACGGAACGGATGCGCCGCCACGCGGTGGCCTCACCCGCGCTGATGTACGTGCGGGCGTACCCGGCGAGGTCGGTCTGGTAGACCGCCACGGCGGGGATGCCGAGCCGGGAGGCGGCCGCCATGCCGCGGACGCCGAGGATGAAGGGGCTGGCCAGGTGGACGATGTCGGCGCGGTGTTCGGTGATCGCCGCGGCGACGCGCCGGCTGGGGAGGGCGACGCGGACCTGGGGGTAGCCCGGGAGCGGAATGGAGGGGACACGGACGACCGGGCACGGCGCGAGAGCGTCGGGCCCGCTCCCGGTGAGTGCGCCGCCCTGTTCGGAGGAGGCCGAGAACTTGGGAGAGGTGGCCGGGGCGACGACAAGGGGAGCGTGACCGCGATCGACGAGGTGCCGGGCGGTCTGGAGCGCGCAGTGGGCCACGCCGTTCACATCGGGGGGAAAGGATTCGGTCACGATGACGACTCGCATACGGGTGTTCTCGCCCCGCTGGACGTGGCCGCGTCAACGTGGATCTATGCGAGCGATGAACGTCCCGTGAGCGTTGCGCTCCGCACCCGGGCAGGTCAGTCCCCGTCCACGCGCTCCTGACTCCCGGGTCACCGAACGTTCATACGGCCGGCATGTCGGGCCCGATCCGGCTCCGTACGGCTGTCTGGACTTCGGCCTCCTCGGCCGGATCCGCCGCCAGCCTGCGCAGCTGATCGACCACGCGCGCGTCACCGGTCTCGGCATGCCGGGCGGCGATCTCGCGGGTGGTCTCCTCGCAGTCCCAGAGGCACTCGACGGCGAAGCCCGCGGCGAAGGAGGGGTCCGTGACGGCGAGGGCACGTGCGGCGCGCTGCCGCAGATGTGACGACGCGGTCTCGCGGTAGATGTGCCGCAGCACAGGGGCGGCGCAGGCGATGCCGAGCCGTCCGGTGCCGTCGACGAGCGTCCACAGCGTCGGCGCGTCGGGGCCCTCGCCCCGCACCGCCTCGCGCAGGGCGGCCAGGACCGGATCGCGGTCCTTTGCGCCGCCCCGGCAGGCGAGTACGCGGCCCGCGGCGGCGCCGAGGGCGTCGGGCCGGCGCGCCCAGCCGCGGGCCCGGTCGACGGCGGCGGCGCTCCGCATCCGTTCGAAGGCGTCGACGGCGGCCTCGGCGACGGGCGTCGACCCGTCCGCGACGGCCGCCTCGATCAGGTCGAGGGCGTCCGGATCGTCGCCGTCGGCGAGGTAGCGCAGAGCTGTGCAGCGCGCGCCCTCCCCGCCGTGGCGCGCGGCCTCGACGATCTCGGGACGGTCCTCGGGTCCGGCGACGGCGGTCAGGCAGCGGGCGGCGGGGACGTGCAGCGCGGCTCCGCGTTCGATGCCCTGCTGGGCCCATGCGAAGACGGCTTCGACGCTCCACCCGGGGCGGGGCCCCGAGGGTCGCATCTGTCGTTGCCAGCGGTCGAAGGACCCGGATTCCTGGGCGGCGCGCACACGGGTGGCGACGGACGCGCGGGAGTCGTCGGCCCACAGCCGCCACGGCCGCGGCTCGAAGGAGTCGCGCACGACGGCGGCGAGGGCGGCGTCGCCCTCGGGACCGGCCGGGAACCGGGCGAGCACGGGGGCGGCGAGGGCACGCAGGCCCGCGTCGTCGTCGCGCAGGGCCAGCTCGTCCAGGGCCCAGGCCCAGTTGGAGCCGACCGCGGCGTACCGGCGCAGCAGCGCGAGCGCGTCGCGCCTGCCGTAGGAGGCGAGGTGTCCGAGGACCGCGAGGGCGAGCCCTGTGCGTGACTCGCAGTCGTCGAGGATGTCCTCGGCGTCGAAGAGGTGCCGCTCGATCTCGTCGAGCTCGCCACTCAGATCGAGATAGAGACGGGCGTAGTACAGGGAGCGGTTCTCCACCTGCCAGTCGTGGCGCGGGTCCCTGAGGACGCAGTGGTTCAGTGCCGCGAGCGCTTCGGCCCGCGGTGCGGTGAGTGCGTGCAGCGTGCCGTCGCCGCGGCCCCTCTGGAGAAGGCCGAGCAGGGTTCCGCTGGGCGCTATGACCGGATCGAACATGGGAAACAGCCTCACATCAAGCGTCGACGCAACCGGGATCCTGCATTACCTGGCCGCGTGACAACACGTCGGGGCGCCCGCCGTCTCTTGCTTGCTGTAGACCATCTTCCTCTGCCTCTCGTCGGTGGCCCATGCGGGCCGAGTCACGGCCCGCGCGGTGCGGCAACTTCTGCCCAGCCATCGCGTCCGTGAATCACGTCGTCATGATGACTCGGCGGTTCTTCCTGCCGCGACCGTATTTCCGGCGGCCCCGTTCCGCCTCCCTTTTTTCCTGCGTTTCGCCTGGTCAGGGCGTTCGATTCATGACGTGCCGAACAATTCGAGCAGGTCCGTCTTGGCGAACATGCGCGCCGTGTCGACAGCCGACGGGGTGCCCGCGGCCGGATCGGCGCCGGCGGCCAGGAGGGCCCGGATGACGGCCTCCTCGCCCTTGAAGACCGCTCCGGCGAGGGGGGTCTGGCCCCGGTCGTTGACACGGTCGGCCTCGGCGCCGCGCTCCAGCAGGGCGCGGACCGCGTCGGCGTGCCCGTGGTAGGCGGCGAGCATCACGAGCGAGTCGCCGCGGTCGTTGGTGAGGTCGGCCGGGACACCGGCGTCGACGTACGCCACGAGCGTCTCCGTCTCACCGCGCCGCGCCAGATCGAAGATCTTGGTCGCGAGCTCCACGACCTCGGGGTCGGGGGCTTCGCTCATCTGCCGGACCGCCTCTCACTGCAACCGTTCGGGTGAATCGACAGGGTACTGGCTCCGGCGGCACATCACAGGCACCCTCCGCGGCAAAGATCACAAAGCGCACATCGAGCGCAACAGGGCAGCTCAGGCGGCGCAAGACGGCTCCGTCGCGCGGGTGAAATCGGCCGTTTTTCACCCAGTTGCACCTTTTATCGTATGGATACATGCTGTGATCCTGGAACAACTCATGGTGACCGTCCCCACGAACCAGGAGAGCTCAAATGATTCTGTCCATGTCCGGCGTCGTCCTTCTCGGCATCATCGTCTTCCTCTTCTTCAAGAAGGACGGACTGAAGGCGTCGCACGCCTTCGTGGCCGCGCTCTTCGGCTTCTACCTCGCGAGCACGGCCATCGCGCCGAGCATCAAGGCCGGCGGGGAGAGCCTGGCGGGCCTCCTCGGCGGGATCAAGTTCTGACGACGTCCCCACCTCGTACGCACCTCCAGGAGACAGCAGTGGCCCGGCGCCCTCTCCCCCGCATCCTCAGCAACGGCACCGCACAGATCGCCAAGAGCCGGGAGCTGGCCCGGACGGCAGCCGACAGCGCCACCGATGTCCTCCATCCGCTGATCACGGTGACCCGTGGACTGCGCCGGCTGGCAGCCGCCGGACGGCGCAAGTGGGCCGCCACCCCCAAGGACCGTCGCGGGCCGCTGCTGTTCCTGGCGGCCTCGGTGGTCCTGATCGTGGCCCTGGTGCCGTACGGACCTCTGCTCGCCGTCATCACTCTGATGGCGGCGGCGGCCTGGGCCGGTCGCGAGCGCACCCCACCGCCCGCGACCGGCCCGGACGAGGCGCAGACCGAACGCCTCCAGTGCCTCTACGACGCGCTCGTCCCGTACTTCTCCGCGGCCGACGACCCCGCTCCCCTGTACGCCCACGGCGGCGACTGGGAGAAGGCCTTCACCGCGTACGACTTCGACGACGACGGACGGATCTCCCGTCTGCTCGTCCACTACCCCGCGTACTTCACGGACGGCGAACCGGACTCCCGCGCCCGCATCGAGCAGCTCCTGCACGCCAAGTCGGGCCGCGGCCGTGAGTACCACTTCGACTGGGACGAGGAGGGCAACGAACTCACCGTCACGGTCCTCGCGCCCCTGCCCACCGACATCGCCGCCCAGCGCTTCGTCACCGCGCCCGGCGAGACGGTCCTCGGATTCACCGATCCGGCCGACGTCCAGCGCACGCTCCCCCTCACCCACGGCGAGGAGCGGCGCGACGTTCCGCCGGTCGTCTGGCGCACGGGCGCGCGCTCCACCGAGCCGCACCTGCTGATCACGGGCGAACCGGGCGCCGGCACGACCACCCTCCTGCGCTCCATCGCCCTGCAGGCCCTCCAGCACGGCGATGTCGTCGTCGTCGACGGCGGAGGCACCGGCGAGTACGCGTGCCTGACCGGGCGGGAGGGCGTCCTGGCCGTCGAGTGCTCGACCGGCGGGGCACTCGCCAGCCTCGAGTGGGCGGCGCACGAGACCGAGCGGCGGCTGATCGCCGCGAACCGCGCCCGCCAGGCGGGGCATCCCGCCCCCGACGACATCAGGAACCCGCTGTGGATCCTGCTGGACCGGCCCAGCGCGCTCGGCCATCTGGCCGCCGCCGACGGGCGCGAGGATCCCCAGTCGCTGCTCCAGGTCCCGCTGCGGCACGGCCGCGCGGCGAACGTCACGGTCGTGGTCGCCGAGCACTTCGAGAACCTCGACTTCCTCAGCGACGCGGTACGTCGGCACACCCGCGCGCGCGTGGTACTCGGCACCGCCTCGGCCGCTCGGCTGGAAGCGGTCCTGGACGCGCCCCCGCACACCACGCCGACCCGGGACGTGCCCCCCGGCCGCGGCTACGCGCGCCTGGGCACCGGCCCCGTCCTGCGCCTCCAGGTCCCCGCCACACCGGACCCGTACGACGACGCCACGAGCGAGGCGCAGCGGCGGGCGGTGCTCGCCCTGCTGCCGGAGCGCACGACACCGGCGGACGCGGAAAAGGCGCCCTCCGAGGTCGCCGGGGTCGCCGGGGTCGCGGTGGCCGAGGGGTAAAAGTGAGGCACCGGCTCCGAGGTCCACGCGTGCGGGCGGGGCCGGAAACCCAGGCGGTTTCCGGCCCCGCCCGCATCTGTTCCCCACCCGAACGCTCCCCGGCGTCCACGCTCGCGGATGCCGTCACGGACGCGGCGCCCGGGACTCGACTCCTGACTCCGCCCCGGGGGGGGTTCCGCTCCCGAGGGTTCCGCTCCCCGGCCGCCCGTACGGCTACGCCACGAACGTCCGGGGCCCCTCGTCCCCTCCGCTCGCGCCGGTCTCCACCAGCCGGGCCGCCGCCGCCAGCCGCGTCGCCGCCTCGTCCGCGACCGCGCCGCCCACCGTGAACGGCAGCCGCACGTATCCCTCGAAGGCGCCGTCCACGCCGAACCGGGGCCCCGAGGGCACCCGCACACCCACGCGCTCGCCGACCTCGGCCAGCCGCGACCCGGACAGACCGCCCGTACGCACCCACAGGGTGAGACCGCCACGCGGGACGGAGAACTCCCACCGGGGCAGCTCCCTTCGGACGGCCGCGACGAGGGCGTCGCGGTTCTCACGGGCCTGGCCGCGCCGGATGTCGACGGCCTCCTCCCAACCCCCCGTGCTCAGCAGCCAGTTCACCGCGAGCTGTTCCAGTACGGGAGTGCCGAGGTCGGCGTAGGCGCGGGCGGCGACCAGGCTGCGGATGACGTCGGGCGCGGCCCGCACCCAGCCGATCCGCATGCCCGCCCAGAAGGCCTTGCTGGCCGAACCCACGGTGATCACGGTCGAGCCCGCCGGATCGAAGCCGCACACGGGGCGCGGCATCTCCAGATCGTCGTCCAGGTGCAGTTCGCTCATCGTCTCGTCGACGACGAGGACCGTGCCGGCCGAGCGCGCCGCGTCCACGAGCCCGCGCCGCTGGTCCTCGCCGGCGAGCGCGCCGGTGGGGTTGTGGAAGTCCGCGACGACGTACGCGAGCCGGGGCGCGGCGTCGCGCAGGACCTGGCGCCAGCGGTCCATGTCCCAGCCGGCCAGCCCCTCGGCCATCGCGACGGGCACCAGCCGGGCACCGGCCTCCCTCATCAGCTGGAGGATGTTGGCGTAGGAGGGGGACTCGACGGCGATGCGTTCGCCGCGGCCCGCGAAGAGATGACAGATCGCGTCGATCGCGCCCATCGCCCCGGTGGTCACCATGATCTGTTCGGGCATGGTGGGGATACCGCGCGCCGTGTACCGCTCGGCGAGCATGGCGCGCAGCGCGGGGAGGCCGGCGGGGTAGTCGCCGTGCGTGTGCGCGTACGGGGGCAGTTCCTCCAGGGCGCCCTGGACGGCGCGGGTCAGCCACGGCTCCGGCGCGGGCAGCGCCGCGCAGCCGAGGTCGATCATCGAACCGAGGGTCTCGGGAGGAAGGGGTTCCAGACCGCGCGCGGGCAGCGGATTCCCGGCGGGGACCGCGGTCCAGCTCCCGGCTCCGCGGCGCGACTCCAGGAAACCCTCCGCGCGCAGCGCCTCGTAGGCCGCGGCGACGGTCGTACGGCTGACGGACAGGGCCAGCGCCAGTTCCCGCTCGGCGGGCAGCCGCGCGGCGACCGGTACCCGCCCTTCGAGTACGAGCAGCCTGACACCGTCGGCGAGCGCGCGATACGCGGGCGGACGACGGGTGCCCGGGCCCGCGGGGCGCTCCTGCTGGGAATTGAGGAGCCGGGCGAGTTGCGCGGCCCCCACCGCCGAAGTCCACTGCGCCATGATTCCAGTCCACCTTCCCCGAATTGGCCATGGTTGAAGCCACTTCTCAAGCCACAGAGTGTCATGCGCCAGGCCACTACCACCACCGGGGGGCATCCCTTGTCCACACGCTCCGAGTCCGCACCCGCCGAGACTCCCGGGTCCGGGCGGCTCCCCCGCCGTCTCGTCCAGCTCTACGCCGGGCTCGCCCTGTACGGCGCGAGCTCGGCGCTCCTCGTGGAGGCGGGTCTCGGCCTCGAACCGTGGGGCGTGCTGCACCAGGGCCTCGCCGAGCTGACCGGTCTGACGATCGGTGTCGTGTCGATCATCGTGGGGGCCGCGGTGCTGCTCCTGTGGATCCCGCTGCGCCAGCGGCCCGGCCTCGGCACCGTCTCCAACGTCTTCATGGTCGGCCTGGCCATGGACGGCACCCTGGCGCTGGTCCCGGACGCCCACTCCCTGGCCCTGCGGATTCCGCTGCTGGTCGCGGGCGTCGCGCTGAACGGCGTGGCCACGGGCCTGTACATCTCGGCCAGCTTCGGTCCGGGTCCCCGCGACGGCCTGATGACGGGACTGCACCGCCGTACGGGCCGCTCCGTCCGCCTGGTGCGCACGGTCCTCGAAGTGGCCGTCGTCGCGACGGGCTTCGCGCTCGGCGGCACGGTCGGAGCCGGCACGGTGCTCTACGCCGTCGCCATCGGACCCCTGGCCCAGCTCTTCCTGAAGGTGTTCGCCGCCCGTCCGGCACCACTCCGCAGTGCCGTTGTCGCCCCAGGTCAACCCGAGCGCGCCATACTGCCCGGGTGAGCACGCGCACTCTTCACCCCTACCTCGACCACCCCGGTCCGATCCCCTTCGCCCACCGCGGCGGGTCAGCGGACGGCCTGGAGAACACCCTCACGCAGTTCCGGCGGGCGGTGAACACCGGATACCGCTACATCGAGACCGACGTGCACGCCACGGCGGACGGCAGGCTGGTCGCCTTCCACGACACGACCCTCGACCGGGTGACCGACGGCGCGGGCCGGATCGCGGACCTCCCCTGGGCCGACGTGAGCCAGGCGCGCGTGGCGGGCAAGGAACCGGTTCCCCTCTTCGAGGACCTGCTCGAAGAGTTTCCCGAGACGCGCTGGAACGTCGACGTCAAGGCCGAACCCGCGCTCGTCCCGCTGCTCGACCTGATCGGCCGCACCGACGCCTGGGACCGCGTCTGTGTCGGTTCGTTCTCCGAGGCCCGCGTGACCCGTGCCCAGCATCTGGCCGGGCCGCGCCTGGCGACCTCGTTCGGCACCCGGGGAGTGCTCAACCTGCGGCTGCGCTCGTGGGGCGTGCCCGCGGCGGTGCGCCGCTCGGCGGTCGCGGCCCAGGTCCCCGAGACGCAGTCGGGCGTGCCGGTGGTCGACCGCCGCTTCGTACGGGCGGCCCACGCGCGCGGGCTCCAGGTGCACGTGTGGACCGTGAACGAATCGGAACGCATGCACCGGCTCCTGGACCTGGGAGTCGATGGCATCATGACCGATCACATCGACACACTGCGCAAGGTCCTGGAAGACCGGGGCACCTGGTTCTGAGCCTCCTCGCGCGGTCCGTTCACGGAGAAGCGAGGGCGCGGGTGAGCACGGACACCGTGCGGGCGGGGGCGGCCGAGGAGGCCGCGGAGCGCCGGCGAGAACAGCGCGGCTGGTACTTCTACGACTGGGCCTGCTCCGTCTACTCGACGAGCGTGCTCACCGTGTTCCTGGGCCCCTATCTGACGGCGGTGGCCAAGCACGCGGCGGACGCGGACGGGTTCGTCCACCCGCTGGGGGTACCGGTCCGCGCCGGCTCCTTCTTCGCGTACGCGGTCTCCGCCTCGGTGATCGTGTCGATCGTCGTGATGCCGATGGCCGGCGCCGCCGCCGACCGCACGGGCCGCAAGAAGCCGCTGCTCGCGACGGCGGCCTACCTGGGCGCCGGAGCCACCACGGGCATGTTCTTCCTGGACGGCGACCGCTATCTGCTGGGCGGACTGCTGCTGATCGTCGCGAACGCCTCGCTGGCCGTGTCGATGGTGCTGTACAACTCCTACCTCCCGCAGATCGCCCCGCCCGAGGAACGCGACGCCGTCTCCTCCCGGGGCTGGGCCTTCGGGTACGCGGCGGGTGCCGTGGTCCTGGTCGCGAACCTGGCCCTCTTCACGGCCCATGACAGTTTCGGCGTGTCCGAGTCGACGGCCGTGCGCATCTGCCTGGCCTCGGCGGGCGTCTGGTGGGGCGCCTTCACGCTCATCCCCCTGAAGCGGCTGCGCGACCGCCGTACCGCCTCCTCCGGACAGGCGTCCGCACACGGATGGCGGCAGCTGGCCGCCACGGTGCGCGACATGCGCCGCCAGCCGCTCACGCTCTCCTTCCTGCTCGCCTACCTCATCTACAACGACGGCATCCAGACCGTCATCTCGCAGGCCTCGGTCTACGGCTCCGAGGAGCTGGGCCTCAGTCAGTCGACCCTGATCACAGCCGTACTCCTGGTCCAGGTGCTCGCGGTCGGGGGCGCGCTGGGCATGGGCCGGCTGGCCCGCACGTACGGCGCCAAACGCACCATCCTGGGCTCACTCGTCGCCTGGACGCTCACCCTCGCCGCCGGGTACTTCCTGCCCGCCGGCGCGCCCGTGTGGTTCTTCGTCCTCGCCTCGGGCATCGGACTGGTCCTGGGCGGCAGCCAGGCGCTGTCGCGCTCCCTGTTCTCGCACCTCGTGCCGAGCGGCAAGGAGGCCGAGTACTTCTCCGCGTACGAGATGAGCGACCGCGGGATGAGCTGGCTCGGCCCGCTGCTGTTCGGACTGACCTACCAGCTGACGGGAAGTTATCGGGACGCGATCATCTCGCTCGTGGTCTTCTTCGTCATCGGCTTCGTCCTGCTCGCGCGGGTGCCGGTGCGCCGGGCGGTGCGGGACGCGGGCAATCCCGTACCCGAGAGGATTTAGCGCCGGGGGCCAAAGAGCGGTAGTGTACGCGTTTGGCCTGCCTGCCGTACCGTTACTGCGCGTCAATGATACTGAAGCGTTGGGTGACATCTGATGCCAGATGTGACAAACCGGGCGACGGTGGGTACAACAAGGGGCGGCTACGACGGCGACGCATGACCCACAACGGGAATCTTTACCGCCGACCGGACGTTGACCGGATGACGACGACAGCGACACCTGTCCTGTGGGCGACAAGCCCGGGAGGCACGATTCATGAGTGAGCGAGCTCTTCGCGGCACACGCCTCGTAGTGACCAGCTATGAGACGGACCGCGGCATCGACCTGGCCCCGCGCCAGGCCGTGGAGTACGCATGCGAGAAGGGGCACCGCTTTGAGATGCCCTTCTCGGTGGAGGCCGAAATTCCGCCGGAGTGGGAGTGCAAGGTCTGCGGGGCCCAGGCACTTCTCGTCGACGGCGACGGCCCTGAGGAGAAGAAGGCGAAGCCCGCGCGCACGCACTGGGACATGCTGATGGAGCGGCGCACTCGCGAGGAGCTCGAAGAGGTCCTCGAGGAGCGCCTGGCCGTTCTTCGCTCCGGCGCGATGAACATCGCGGTGCATCCGCGGGACAGCCGCAAGTCCGCCTGACCCCTTCGAGGGTCGAGCGGCATACACCGCACGCCGAGACCGCGAGCACCGTACTTCGGGTACGGGGCTCGCGGTCTCGTGCGTTCCGGCTCATTCGGTACGTCATGGGTCCGGGCCCGAAGCCGAGGGCCCGGGGTCCGGCGGTGTGGTCCCCGGGGCCGGGGCGGCGGACCGCGTGTCGGCTAGCGGTTCAGGGGCGGGTAGGTGCCGCCGGGCTCGCGCGGGGTGTCGTCCCTGATGACCTCGCCCTGGACCACCTTGCCGTCCGGGCGGTGCATACGGGCCTGCTGAAAGGCGTCGCCGACGGTGCCGGGCGCGGCCAGCCGCATCTTGCGCTCGAAGGCGCGCTGCGCGAAGCGGCTGACGCCCTTCTGGACCGGCGGGACCAGCAGGAGCAGTCCGATCGCGTCGGAGATCAGGCCCGGGATCATCAGGAGCAGGCCGCCGAGCATCGTCAGGCCGTTGCCCCGGCCGCTGTCGCCGCCCGTCGGCGTGACACCGCCCTGCGCCTGTTGCAGCGTCTGGGAGAGATTCCGGAAGGCACGGCGGCCGGCCCGCTTGATGACCACGGCGCCGAGGACGAACCCGGCGACCAGCAGCAGGAACACCACGAAACCGCTCGTGGCACGCGCGACGAGCGTCAGCAGCCAGATCTCCAGCACCAGCCACACCGCGACACCGAGCGGCAGGAAGGTGCGCAGCCGCGAACGCTGCGGGCGGGTGGGGGTCGAAACGCCTGTCGTCATGCTCCCAGTGTGCCTGGGCGCGCCTCAATTCGGGATAAGCGGACGCTCAACCGCGTCGGCGGACGCCGGTCCCCGTCCCGGTGGCACCGCGCCCGCCCCCTGACTGCCGGCCGGCCGCCGCTCGCCGCGCCCCTCGGGCGTCGGCGCGGCTCACGGGCCCGTCGTGTCGCCCGGACCGACCGGTGAGCCCCGCCTGGTGCCCGGACCGTGTCAGGACTGCTTGCGGCGGGCGGTGATCCGGCCGACCCGCTCGCCCACACCCCAGGTGGTGACGCGCCACAGCGCCTCCACGAGGATGTCGCGGCTCATCTTGGAATCGCCCAGTTCACGCTCGACGAAGGTGATCGGGACCTCGACCACGTGGTAGCCCGCCTTCACCGCGCGGCGGGCCAGATCGACCTGGAAGCAGTAGCCCTGGGAGGCGACCTCACCGAGGCCGAGGCCTTCGAGGGTCTCGCGGCGGAAGGCGCGGTAGCCGCCGGTCACGTCCCGGATCGGCACGTCGAGCAGGACACGGGAGTACAGGCTGCCGCCGCGCGAGATGAACTCGCGGGACTTGGGCCAGTTCACCACGCGGCCGCCGGGCACCCAGCGCGAGCCGAGGACGAGGTCGGCGCCCTTGAGCGCGGTCAGCAGGCGGGGAAGTTCCTCCGGCTGGTGCGACCCGTCGGCGTCCATCTCGATGAGTACGCCGTACCCGTGCTCCAGACCCCAGCGGAACCCCGCGAGGTAGGCGGCGCCGAGCCCTTCCTTGCCCTTGCGGTGGAGGACCTGGACGTTCTCGTCGTCGGCGGCCAGCTCGTCGGCGAGCTTGCCCGTGCCGTCGGGGCTGTTGTCGTCCGCCACCAGAACGTGCGCCTCGGGCACGGCGGATCGCACCCGGCCGACGATCTTCTTGATGTTCTCCGCCTCGTTATAGGTCGGAATGATCACCAAGGCCGTGCCGAGCGGGCCGAACCGCCTCCCCTGGGCTTCCGCCGCGAGGGTCCCGTCGCCGTCGTTCACTGCTGCCCCTTCGTATCCGTACGCAGGGCTCCACCATAGTGCGCCCAGCCTGCGCCATTGCGTCGCGGCGGCCCTACAGGGGTGTCGATTCGCCAAGAGGCGGGTAAGAGCGGACGCGCCGGAGCGGAAATCGCGTCCTTCGGATCGGGGCCCGGCGCCCTTCGGGCCGGCCTGGGACCCGCTGGCTGCGGATCGACCGAAAGCCGTTGTCTACTGGACGTCCGGGCCCCACCCGGGTCGCACCTGCCGACGTGTCGGAACGTTCCCTCGCCTCGCGGCGCCGACGCTGGGCCTGGCTTCCCAGTGGCGGTGCGCCGGTGCGGCGCACCACCCCTGACCCAGCGGCGCCGCGAGGCCGTGCGGAGTTCCCCGGTCGGCCGTCCGGTGGTGGACCCGGCCGAACCTACCCGCCTCCCTCGGCAGGCTGTCAACACTGGCTTGATCTGCACCTTTTCCGACAAAGCCCAGGTCAACGCCGAGGATGCGCAGGTCGAACGACGGGGTGCCGGGCCCTGGAAGAGCACCGGGCACCCCGGGACATCACTCGTTGGGGCGTACGAATACCGTCCGTCCGCCGACCACGGTGCGCAGGCAGACGGGCAGGTCGCCGCCAGGGGTCAGATCCGGGAGTCCGGGTGTGCCGGAGCGAGGGTCGGTGGACCAGCGCGCGACCCGGTCGTCGGGGGCCTGCACCACGAGATGGCCGGTGCGCCACACGGCGTAGTCCGCGGGCGCGCCGGGCACCAGGACGCCCGCGTCGTCGCGTCCGACGGCCCGCCAGCCGCCCCGCGTGTGGGCCGTGAAGGCGGCCCGCACGGACACCCGGTGCTCGGGCGTGCGGTGGAAGGCCGCCGCCCGCACGGTGCCCCACGGGTCGAGCGGGGTCACGGGGCTGTCGGACCCGAAGGCCAGCGGCACACCGGCGCGCAGCAGGGCCGCGAACGGGTTGAGCGTCCGGGCCCGCTCGGCCCCGAGCCGCTGGGCGTACATGCCGTCCTCGCCGCCCCACAGCGCGTCGAAGGCGGGCTGCACGGAGGCGGTGAGGCCGAGTTCGGCGAAGCCCGCGACGGTCTCCGGGGTGAGCATCTCGGCGTGCTCGACGCGGTGCCGGGCGGCGCGCACACGGGCCAGGCCGACCTTCTCGGCGGCGGCGCGGACGCCCTCGGTCACCGAGGCCACGGCGGCGTCCCCGATGGCGTGGAAGCCCGCCTGGAGGCCCGCCTCGGTGCAGGCGACCACATGGGCCGCGACGGCGTCGGCGTCGAGGTGGACGAGGCCCGTGTGGTCCGCGTCGAGGTACGGCTCGTGCAGACAGGCGGTGTGCGAGCCGAGGGAGCCGTCGACGAACAGGTCGCCGGCCGCTCCGATCGCGCCGAGGGCCTGTGCCTTCTCGACATCGCGGTCGGCCCAGTAGCCGACGACCCTCGGTCCCGGTTCCTCGGCGGCGAGCCGCAGCAGTCCGGTGAAGTCGTCCTCGGAGGAGATCTCGGGGCCCGCGCACTCGTGCACGGAGCCGATGCCGAGCGAGGCGGCGTGGGCGAGCGCGGCGCGCTGGGCCGCGGTGCGCTGCGCGCCGCCGATCGCGCCGAGCGCCGCCGCGCGCACGGCGTGGTGGGCGTCACGGGTCAGGGGACCGTCGGGCACGTACCCGGCGAACGCCGTGACGCCGGGGACCAGGTCCAGGAGGGCGGTGGTGGCGACCGCGGAGTGCACGTCGATGCGGGAGAGGTACAGCGGACGTCCGCCGGTCGCGGCGTCGAGTTCGGTGCGGGCCGGGGGGCGTCCGCCGGGCCAGCGGGCCGCGTCCCAGCCGTGGCCGAGCAGTACCCGGTCGGCCGGACGGGCGGCGGCGAAATCACGGACGAGGGCGAGCGCCGCGTCCAAGGACGGCGCGTCGGACAGGTCGAGGCCGGTGAGGGCCAGTCCGGTGGCGGTGGTGTGCACGTGCGCGTCGGTGAACGCCGGGGTCACCAGGGCGCCTTCGAGGTCGACGACCTCGTCGACGCCGTCGGCGAAGGCGTCGGCCGCGCCTTCCGAACCGACCCAGGCGACTTGCCCCCGTTCCACGACCATGGCGGTGGCGAAGGGGTCGGCGGGGCTGTGGACTTCTCCACCGCGCAGCAGCACGGTGTCCGACGGGGCGGTGCTCTCACTCATGGGAACAGTCTCGCGCCTGCGGGAGGCCGGTCGTCGCCCGGGTGGGGCCGACACGGCGTGGCGGCCGGGTGCGCCCGTCCGTCCGGAGGGATCCGCGTGATCGCGCGTCCGGTCCCGGCGGTCCCTCAGATGCGGGGCGGGCGGGATTCGTACGGAGTCGACAGGACGACGGTGGTACGCGTCGACACACCGGCGAGCGCCCGCAGCCGCCCGAGGAGTTCCTCGAGTTCGTGCGGGGTCGAGACACGCACCTTGAGGATGTAGTTCTCGTCGCCCGCAACACTGTGGCAGGCCTCGATCTCCGGGACGCCCGCGAGGCGTTCGGCGATGTCGTCGGGGGCGCTGGGGTCGAACGGCTTCACCGAGATGAAGGCGGTCAGGGACAGCCCGACGGCCTCCGGGTCCACGACCGCGCCATAGCCCCGGATGACGCCGCGCTGCTCGAGACGGCGCACCCGCTGGTGCACGGCGGACGTGGACAGGCCCGTGGCCTTGCCCAGGTCGGTGTAACTCATCCGCCCGTCTGCGACGAGCAGCTGCACGATCTGTCGGTCCAGCTCCTCCATGGCGCAAGAACCTACAGGGCGGCCGATCCCCCCGGATACCTCAGCGGCGCAGGTCATACCCGCTTTGTGATGTGGACGGGCGTCGATCGCGCGTCATCCGGCCGCCAAGTTCCGCGGGGCGCCGGGCACCTGCGGACGGCATGTGACGAACGACACATGAATGCAACCGGGTCGGCGATGTTCACGTGATTACCTCGGAGACCGGACGGGAAGTGCTTGCTGTGGTCGAGGTCGCAGCGCCTTGTCGGCCCACCCGAGGGGGAGAATCCCATGCAGAGTCTTAAGCGCCCTGGTCGTACCGCACCCAAGCGGCAGCAGGCCGTTCTCGAACCCGAGCCGGAGGGCGTCGAATCCGACGACCTGGACGGTGACGAGTTCGACGCGTACGACACGTTCGAGATGTACCGGGTGATCTGCCCGGACTGCGCGCAGCCCATCGCGCTGCTCGCGGACGAGGAGGTCCTGCCGGAGCACGCCCTGTGCGCCTCCCCGTGGAACCCGTTCGGGCTCACCGTCTGTTCGGGCACGGGCCGCGCGGCCGCCGAGGCGCGGTCCGCGGACGACTCCGCGGAACCCCAGCAGCAGGACACCGCCCTCCTGTTGACGCTCCCTCAGGGGCTGGACTGGCGCACGCAGCCGTTCTCCCACGTGGGCGGTCCGGGCTCGGTCCCCATGCGGGTCTCCGAGATGCGGCGCGCGGCCTGACCGCTCCGCACGTTCAGCGGGTGCCGCCCGCTTCGTCCCAGCAGCTGCCCTGCACCATGGCCCGCAGGCCGCCGTGGTGCAGGATCAGTGTGTCCGGATCCGGGGGACGCCCACCTCGCCGAAGCGCACCTGGCGGCAGGCGACGCGCGGCATGACGATCGTCTGCCGCACGTCGCCCGGCAGGACGCGCCCCGGGCGCAGCGGAATCGACGACGCGCCGGACGCGGGCGCCGGACGCCTGCCGGGGCCGGACGCCTGCCGGGGGCCGGACAGCGCGCTTCCGCGGGGCCCTCGCAGGGGTCCCGCCGCGAACACACACCCGATTCCACGCGCGGGTGACCTGTCCGCCCGCCCGCACGTTGCCCCGGCATGAGCCCCACACCTTCCGCGACCGGGCGCCGCCGCCGGATCCTCGTCCCGGCTCCGGCGGAATCGGTTCACTGGGTACCGCCGCCACCGCCACCCCCACCGGCTCAGGATCCGCCCATCTACCGCGCCCTGATGCGCGCCTGGGCCGATCGCGGCCGCACACTGCCGGGCCACCACGACCCCGAGTGGGCGCGCCTGTCGGCGCCGTCGGTGATGTACGGGTACGGGCGGTTCGGCGCGCTCACGGAACCGCGGGGGGAGGAGCGCTTCACCCCGGGCCGGGAACCGCGCGGCGACGGCCGGTTCGACGCGTCCCGGGATCCGCGGAACGAGTTCGGCATGAGCGCGGACCCGCGCGGCGATCTCAGCCCGTCCCGGGACCCACGGGGTGCCGTGCGATGACCATGCGCTGGATCCGGTTGGCGCCCTCGACGATCTGAAGCGCCTTCGCCTCGCACAGGTACCGCTCGGCCGGGAAGTCGGCGGTGCACCCGTACCCGCCCAGGACCTGGACGGCGTCCGTGGTGACCTTCATCGCCCCGTCCGCGCACAGCAGTTTCGCCATCGCCGGCGCGTGGCAGGCCAGGGTGTGGACGCTGACGCCGAGACCCACGGTGAGGCGGGCCATGGCGAGTTCCTCGAGGACCTGGAGGTGGACCTCGTACGGCCGGCCGCCGCCACCGTGGGCGACGTCGTACGGCAGTCCGAGCAGTCCGGACTCCGAGAGCAGTCCGAAGAGCTCGCGCGGAAGGCGCCCGGCGTCCTCCTCCTCGGCCGCGTCCGGGGCGATCTCGCGGCGCGCCACGTCACGGACGAGCGCGATCAGGTCCCGGGCCTCGTCCGTGGGCGGCTGACGGTCCACCGGCCGCGGGGCGGGATCGGGCACGGCGACGTTCCTCCCCGGTCGGGCACATCGGCGTCGCTCCCCCGGGAGCGACGGCGCCGGGTCTCGCCCGGCCCCGCCGATACTCCCGGTCCCGGTCGTGGAACCCGGCGAACGGCGGCCGTGGCGCCGGGAGTACACCCGACAGGAGGACCATCCGCTCATCCGCTCGGATGCCGGCCGGTCGTCGGCCGGTCACCGAGGAGACCTGTCGATTGGTCCAAACCATTGACAGGGTGGTCTAGTCCTCATAGTGTTCCGTCAGTCGTCCCGCCGGGCGTCGGGCGGGGCCGCGTACGCGGGATCGAGTTCTTCGACGGCACGCATCGCGCCCCCCAGCATCTTCACCAGCAGTTCGCGCATGGTGTCGCGCGGCAGCACCGGGTGGCCGATCCAGTCGAGGGTGGCCCCCTCCACGCTGTGCAGCCAGCCGAGCAGGGCTATGCGGGGCAGCGGTCCGACCCTGCCCCTGCCGTACGCCCCCTCGGCGATCGTCGCGACGATCGCCTCGCGCACCCCGTCGCGGATCGCCTGCACTTCGGCGTCGAAGCCCACGCCGCCCGCGATGATCGTGCGGTACGCGGCCTGGTTGTGCTCGGCATAGCGGAGATAGCCGTCGATCGTGCGCTGGACCCGCTCCACCGGAGGGAGATCCCGACCGTCGGCGGCCCGGGAGACCAGATCCGCGACCGAGTCCTCGACGATGGCGAGGTAATAGCCGCGCTTGGACTTGAAGTAGTAGTAGATCAGCCCCTTGGCGACATGAGCCTGCCGTGCGATGTCGTCCATCGACAGGGCGTCGTACGACGTGTCGGCGAACAACTTCCGCCCGATGGCGATGAGTTCGGCGCGGCGCGCCAGTGAGCGGTCGGTGCCCCGCGCTCGGGGGCGGTCGATCTCACGCTGTTGACTATTATTCAATTCCGGCCCTGGTCTCCAACTGCCGACGGAACATCCGCAGTATGGCAGAACCGTGCCGACCGTCATCCGGGGGCGATCGCCGCCCTGGCCGTCATGCGGGGCGGCGCGCCGTGGGCCCCTGGCGCCGGCGCCGTCTCAGAGCAGACCGAGCCGTGTCACCAGCATCGCCACCACCACCACGAAGACCCAGCCCAGGACGTGTTCGAGGATCTTCGGGCCGTTGTCCTCGGGGCCTCCGGTACGGGTGCGGAGACGAGGGGCGGTGGCGGAACTCGCGGTCATGGCATCTCGCTGACGTAGTGGTGCGGTGACGTCCCCCGCCTCCTGCCGGCTCCCCACCGACCCGACCACCTTGCCACCGGAGCCGCCGTCACCGGTAGAGACCCAGGTCACCTCCGCCGGTCCGGCGGCTCCCGATCCCGCCGGATTCCACCCGTCGGGCCCGTGTGTGCGTCTCGTCACACCGCGCCCTGGACGGGGGGGGGGGGGGGGGGGGGGGGGGGGGGGGGGGGGGGCGGGGGCGGGGCGGGGGGCCCCCCCCCCCCCCCCCCCCCCCCCCCCCCCCCCGCCCCGCGGCGGGCTTCGGAACGACTCCGGCCGCCCACGGGCGGGGGTCCGGGCAAGCCCGGGCCCGCCCGGCGGGGCCGCGCCTCACATCAGCGGATGCCCACCGCCGCGAGCGCCTTGCGCTGACGCGGAGAGGGATGTGCCGGGAAGTACAGGTAGCAGACCCCGCCGGTACCGGAGACGACCTTCCCGGAGGCGTTGTAGCGCTTGGTCCGCAGCCAGATGTTCTCCCACTCGGAGCGCTTGTAGATCCTGCGCACCGCGTCGTCGCCGGGCGACGCCGGGTCGTTGGCGATCACGTCGCCGTCCGCGGTGAACCCTATGACCGTCATGAGGTGGCCCGAGGTGCCGTAACCCGCGCCCGTGAGCTCGGTCTTGAGGAACGACTGGGACGTTATGGCCGGGATGCCGGCGGCGATCAGCGTCTCCAGGTCGGTGAGCGAGCCGAGCCGGGTCACCACGCCCTGGAGGTCCTTGTACGTGGCCGCGTAGGCGGCGTTGAAGGGCCAGTTGCCGCATCCGGCGTACTGGTAGTCGTAGGTGGAGCGGGCCGCGAGGCACACCTGTGGGTCGGTGTACGTCGGGTCGACCCAGGCGAGTTGCTCGGCGGTCGGCCTGCGCCCCCAGTACTCGATGATCATCTGCGAGGAGGTGGGGCTGCACCAGGCCTCGCCGCCGTTGTCGTACTCGGGGTACTGACCGGCGTGGATCTCCTGCGAGTAGCGCGGGACGTTCAGCTCCCGGGCCAGGCCCGGGACCGAGGCGGGGACGGTGAAGCGGTCCGGGACGTCGGAGCCCATCGCGCCGAGGCGCCACACGGTGGGCGTGATCCTGGAACCCGGGGTGCGGTAGAGGGTCAGGCGCAGCCGGTACGAGACGAGGCGCAGCCCGGAGGCGGCGTCGTCGATGGAGAAGGTGTCCGTCCAGATCGTGCTGCGGCCGTCGGTCTGGTCGTCCACGGAGGTGCGCCTGATGTCCTGGTCGCCGGAGGCCCAGCGGCCCATCACGTACCAGGGCGTGTCCGTGCCGTCGGAGTAGGTGCCGGTCAGCTCGACCTGGAGCCAGGTGCCGGCCGGGGTGTGCGCGTTCCAGGAGGCGATGACCTCCGTGGAGGGGACGGCGAGCCGGTGGAGCGGCGAGGTCCAGGTCGCGTACTCCCAGGCGGCGGTCCTGCCGGTGTGCGGGTCGGTGTAGTCCGTCGTGCCGGCCGGGGCCGCGATCACCAGCCCGGGGCGGACGCCCGGCACGGCCCGCGCGCCGTGCGCGCCGCCCGCGCGCCAGTCGCTGTACGAGGTCCAGGCGCGGTTGTCGACAAGGCGGCCGGGCGCTCCGGTCCGGCGGGCCGGAGCTGCGGCGGCCGGCGGGCCCACGGCCCCCACCGTCGCCGCGGCCACCGCGGCGGCCAGGACGATTCTGCGGGACGGCTGTTCGGCTCTGCTCATCGGTGGAGAACCCCCAGGTGTCCGGAACGGGCGGGCCCAATGCTCTGTCGTGCGCCAACTATGGACGCCGGAGGGTGACTTCTGCCAGCACTTCGGCCCGTGCCACGCCCACCAATATTGGTCGGGACCACTGGCATGACCTGGGGCGCCCCGACCCCGTCCCCCGGCCCGGCGGGTGCCGGGCCGGGGGACGGGCGGTCAGACGAGGTCCATGGCGGCGACCTCGTCGGGGCGGCCGTAGCTGACGGGGCCCTGGAAGCGGCGGCGTGCCGTGGCGAACCACCACACCGTCGCGACGATCAGCACCACGGCCAGGGCGATCGAGGCGTAGTTGAAGTTGTCCCCGGTGATCGGTGAGCCCTGGGGCAGCATGAAGAGCACGCTGCTGGCGAGGATCCAGGTCACGGCCACCCAGCCGACGGGCTTGCTCCAGCGGCCCAGGTTCCAGGGGCCGGGCTGGAACTCGTCGCCGAGCCGCAGCCGCAGGAAGACCGGGACGGCGTAGGCGAGGAAGAGCCCGACCACGTTGACGCTGACGATGGCCGTGAACGCGGTGTGCGACCACCACCCGGGCAGGACGAGGACCAGGGAGCAGGCGACCGCCAGCCAGACGGCCTTGACGGGTGTACGGGTGCGCGGCGAGACGGAGTGCCACCAGCGGGAGCCCGGCATCGCGCCGTCCCGGGAGAAGGCGAAGATCTGCCGGGTGTTGCTGGTCAGGTTGGCCAGCCCGCAGAACAGCATGGAGCCGATCACCACGAGCAGGATGGCCTTAGCCATGCCCATGCCAAGCCCATCGATGAGGATCTGCACGGGCGGCGCCGACGATCCGGCGACCCGGTCATAATCGTGAATGCTGTACACAAGGGCAAGCATCAGGATGAGCCCGGCGATCGCCGAATAGGCGATCGAACGGGTGATCCCCTTTGGCGCGTTGACCGTGGCCCGCACCGTTTCCTCGGACATGTGGAAGCTGCCGTCGAAGCCCGTGAAGGTCCAGCTGGTGACCAGCAGACCGAGCATCCCTCCGTAAATCCCGTTCGTGAAACCGGTGTTGTTCGCGAAATGCGTGACGAACGAGGCCGACTGGTGGCTGTCGGGCATCACGGTGAGTGTGCTCACGATCACGACGAGCCCGACCAGCAGCCACCACACGGAGATCCGGTTGAGCACGGCGACGAGCTGGACGGTGTAGGTATTGGCCAAACCCTGGAGCACGATGATCACCGCGGTGATCAGGACCGTCTGCTGGGCGGTCGGCTCGTACGAGTCCCACTGCAGGGCGACGAACGCCTGGATGAAGGTGGCGGCCGCGTATCCGGTGGCGGCCGTGCCTCCCACCTGACCCACGAAATTCAGCCACCCCGTGTACCAGGACCAGGCGCCCTTGTGCCGCTTGGCGAGCTTGCCGGCGGAGAAATAGAGCGCCCCGCTCGTCGGATAGGCGGAGGCGACTTCCGCCATCGCGGCACCGATGAAGAGCACCATCACGGAGACGCCGATCCAGCCGAACACGAGAACGCGAGGGCCGCCGGCGTTCAATCCGAAACCGAAGGACGAGAAAATACCCGAAATAATGTTGATGATCGTGAAGGATATCGCGAAGTTGTCGAATGCCTGGAATCGACGGGTGAGCTTTCTCGGATATCCCATCGCGTGAAGCGTGGCATCGTCGTCGAAGGCGGCGGAATTCTTTCCGGCGTCGGTTCTCCGACTCGGGGCCGATATTCGTTCCGACACGGCTGACCTTTCTCTCGGGGGTCGATGAGGACATCGGGGAGGGCCGCCGGTCAGCCGGCCCCCGGCACGGGCAGGCCGCAGGCGCGGCGGGCGCGGGAGAGCTGCTCCTCGGGTTCGCCGAACACGCTCCACGGCATCCGGCAGGCGTACGGCCCCATCGCCATGAACACCGCGCGGGCCTCGAACTCGCGCTGCGCCATGAAGAGCGCGTGCGCCAGATACGCCAGGTCGAGCACCGGCGTGAAGCGGTATCCGGACACCTCCGGCAGCCAGTTCTGGTAGATCGCGAGCGCCGTGGAACGCCACTGCGGCTGCTCCCAGGTGCGGTCGACCAGCAACTGCGTGGGGTTGTAGCTCTCCACCAGGGCCACCAGCGGCAGCAGCCGAAGGGGCGAGGAGGCGGGGGCGCGCTGGCTCAGGAAGGCGGCGACGTCCCAGGCGGCGTTCACGGAACCGCCGTAGCGCGTGAAGAAGAAGGCCAGGAACCGGTGATGGCCCTCACGGTTCCAGGGGTCGAGGCGCAGGACGTGCGAGAACAGGCGCCAGGGGCCGAGAGGCTGGGTCAGCAGCCCCTGCGGGGCCGGGTCGCGCAGGTCGTGCAGCCGGGCCATGGACAGCCGGGCGACCCAGGGCGTGGGATCGGCGCGGTCCATCACCGCGGCCCGGTCGCAGGCGGTCAGCGCTATGCGTTCCAGCGCCTCGGCCCGGTCGTCCTTGGCGTCGGCCGCGCGCAACGCCCGCAGCACGGCCACGCGGGCCCACATCAGGGCGGCCTCGGGGGTCTGTTCCTCCGCCAGCCAGCGTTCGGTGAGATCGGAGTCGGCGGCCTCGGAGGCGAGGACCAGGGATCGATGGGCCCGTAATCCGTAGTCGGAGCGGGTCTCCCTCAGAGCTTCGTGGGCGCTCAGATAGCGGCCGGCCCTGATGTCCGTGCAGACGCTCGCGAGTCTGCGGTCGTCGGCCGCCGGATGCCACACATACTGCCCCTCGAATAACCCCGCGGCCATCTTCCCCAGTCCGTCCCCGTACGACGCTTGCGTTCCCCGACAGGAACCCTACTCAGCATCCACGAGTACCGGAACGCCCTATCCGAAATACCTGGTTCCGCGGGGCCGGGAATTTTCGGAGCGGGCTCTCGAAGTTCTTGAGGATTGTTCAATGAATGGTTCAACACGGCACCATCCTGAACCCATGGATCCGCTGTGGAGGGCGCCTCGATAGAATGTCCCGCAGGACCGTGCCGACCTCGCACCTCACCCCGGGAAAACCCATTCACGACCTCGCCTCACGACTGCGCCGGCTGCCGCCCTCCTGCGGGCCCGTCCGCCTCGTCGGCGTGGACGGTCACGCCGGCTCCGGAAAGACCACGTTCGCCGGGGGACTGGCGACGGCGCTGGGCGGCGCGCCCGTCCTGCACCTCGACGACATCGCCACCCACGAGGAGCTCTTCGGCTGGACCGAGCGCCTGCTGAGCGGGGTGATCGAGCCGTTCGGGCGCGGCGAGCCGGCGCGCTACGCCCCCTACGACTGGACGACCCGGGAGTTCGGACCGGTGTGCGAGCTGCCGGCCGCGCCCGTGGTGCTCCTGGAGGGCGTCGGCGCGGGACGCCGTGCGCTGCGGCCGTGGCTCGCGCGACTGCTGTGGATGGAGTTGCCCCACGAGCAGGCCTGGGCGCGGGGACGGCGACGGGACGGGGAGGCGCAGAGCGAGTTCTGGGACGGATGGGTCCGCGCCGAGCGCCGGCACTTCGCCGAGGACCCCACGCGACCGTTCGCGGACCATGTGGTGCGGCAGTGTCCAGAGGGATACGAGGTGCTGCCGGGGTCTGTTGGGACGGCTGGACCGGACCAGTTCATCACGCACCGTGATGGACCATCCGCAGCGTGCTGAAGTCGTGAAGACCCACTCCGGAGAAGTTGCCTCAGTGCCCCAACTCTGCTTGACCAGGGGGCCGTACAGGTCTTACGTTCTGAAGCAGCGGCCCTTCGGGAGCCGCCCGCAGTCGCGAAGCCCCCGGTTGTTCCCCCGTGATCGGGGGCTTCGTTCTGCCCACACCCTCTCTTTCCGGACGCCCCACGGCGTGATTCGCTCACCCTGGGTCACCGTTCGCAGTGCGCCCCATATGCTCCCACCTCGTGGAACGGGCCGTGCGGCACCCTTCGGCAGGCCCGTCCACCGCAGGTACGATGCCTCTCGGTGCGACTTTCGGACGGTTGCTGTGCCGCACCGCTTCAACTCCCGTCCGCAGCACAGTCGTTCGACCAGAGCTGCCGACGGGCACCGGCCCGGCGGCAAGGGGATGTCCTGATCCGCGAGGCACTCCCCGACCATCGGGGGCACGGTTTGTGGGGGACGTGATGGACTTCGGCACGCAGGGCCCCGAGGCCCCGGCCGACCTCGCCTGGCTGCGGGGTGTGGACGCCTACACGATGGGCGCCTACCCGCAGGCGGAGGAGGAGTTCCGCGCCGCGGTCCGTATGGACCCCGGTATGGCGGACGGCTGGCTCGGGCTGCACGCGCTACGGGTGGACACGACGACCGCGCTGCTGCGGATGTTCCGGCACCGGGACCGCTTCGGCGAGCAGCGCTCCCGCCACCGGCGCACCCTCAACTCCTGGTACTGGCTGGGCTGGTGGGTCCAGCCGGTGCTGGAGAGTCCGCGCGATCTGCTGCTCGCGCACGCCTCGCACTGGCTCGACGGGCGTCATGTCCCCGAACTGGACCGGGCGTTGGCCGGACTTCCGCCGGTCGACGCGGACCACCAGGTCCGGTTCCTGCACGCGTGCCGCGCCTATCTGGTCAAGGACTGGGAACAGCTGGTGCGGCACACCGATCCGCTGATCAACGATGCCCTGCTCGGCATCGAGGCCGGACTGTTCGGCGGCATGGCGCGGGTCCGGCTGGAGATGTACGGACAGGCCGAGCCGCTGCTGTCGTCCGCGCTGATGCGCTGCCGCAGCGAACAGCCGCAGCGCAAGGAACTGCGGTACTGGCTGGCCCGCGCCCACGAGGGCACCGGACGGTCCGCCGCCGCACTGCCCCTGTACCGGGCGGTGCACCGGGTCGACCCCTCCTTCATGGACACCTCGGCCCGGCTCGCCGCCATCGCCGAGGGGGACGGGTACGACGACGCCGCCGCCGACCTCGCGGCGATCACGCTCGCCGGGATCGGGCAGGACGTGCTGGAGGGCCCGGACGGCATGGACGCGCTGTTCGGCACCGAGGGGCGCGACCTGAGGCTCCCGGACGCCGATCCGTCGCCGCCCGGCGGGCTGCCGCCCCAGACCGACGGCTTCCGGGAGAAGGCCGTGATCCCGGTGCAGCCGATGCCGCCGGGCCCGACCGACCCCGCCCTGCTCGACGAGGCGCTCGCCGAACTGGAGCGCATGGTGGGCCTGGAACCGGTGAAACGTCAGGTCAAGGCGCTGTCGGCGCAGCTGAACATGGCCAGGCTGCGCACCGGGCAGGGTCTGCCGGTGCAGCCGCCGAAACGGCACTTCGTCTTCTCCGGCCCCTCCGGCACCGGCAAGACCACGGTGGCGCGCATCCTCGGCCGGGTGTTCTACGCGCTCGGGCTGCTCGGCGGGGACCATCTGGTCGAGGCCCAGCGAGCCGACCTGGTCGGCGAGTACCTCGGCCAGACCGCCGTGAAGGCCAACGAGCTCATCGACTCGGCGATCGGCGGCGTCCTGTTCGTGGACGAGGCGTACTCCCTGTCCAACTCCGGCTACGGCAAGGGCGACGCGTACGGCGACGAGGCCCTTCAGGTGCTGCTGAAGCGGGCCGAGGACAACCGGGACCACCTGGTCGTCATCCTCGCCGGCTACCCCGAGGGCATGGACCGGCTGCTCGCCGCCAACCCCGGCCTGTCCTCGCGCTTCACCAGCCGCGTGGACTTCCCCTCCTACCGCCCCCTCGAACTGACCTCCATCGGCGAGGTGCTGGCCGCCGAGAACGGCGACATCTGGGACGAGGAGGCGCTGGACGAGCTTCGTTCGATCGCCGGACACGTCGTCGACCAGGGCTGGATCGACGAGCTCGGCAACGGCCGCTTCCTGCGCACCCTGTACGAGAAGAGCTGCGCCTACCGCGATCTGCGGCTGTCGGGATACCCCGGCACACCGTCGCGCGACGACCTGTCGACGCTGCGTCTGCCCGACCTCATGCAGGCCTACGGGGAGGTCCTCTCGGGCCGGGGCCCGCAGGATCCGTCGGCGATGTGAGAAGGCCCCGGTCCCGCCGGGGCCGTACGACCGTCACGGGTCGCACGGCCCCCGGGAACCGGGGCCCACGCTCGCGGTCAGCTCGCCAGCGCCTCCTCGGCCTGGCCGACGCGCGGCTCCGTGACCCGTACCGGCGTGACATCGCGGTGCGCCGGGTCCCGTACCTCGCCGACGAGCAGTTCCAGTACGTCCTCCAGCGCCACGAGGCCGAGTACCTTCCCGGAGGCGTCGGCGACCTGGGCCAGATGGGTGGCGGCACGGCGCATCACGGTGAGGGCGTCGTCCAGGGGGAGTTCGGAGCGCAGGGTGGCCATCGGCCGCCACACCTGCTGCGGGACCGCACGCTCCGACCCCTCCAGGTCGAGGACGTCCTTCACATGGACGTAGCAGCCCATGGAGGCGCCGTTCTCCGCGCGCACCGGGAACCGGGAGTACCCGGTGCGCGCGGTGAGCGCGACGATCTGGCCCGGGGTGACCGAAGGGTCCACGGTGACCAGCGAGGCGCTGTCGAGCAGGACGTCGGTGACCGGACGGGAGCCGAGTTCCAGGGCGTCCTCGAGGCGCTCCTGTTCCTCGGGGTCGAGGAGTCCCGCCTGTCCGGAGTCCTCGACGAGCCGGTTGAGCTGCTCGCTCGTGAAGACCGCTTCGACCTCGTCCTTGGGCTCGACCCGGAACAGCCTGAGGATCAGCTGGGCGCAGGCGCCGAGGCCCACCGTGACCGGGCGGCACACCCGTGCGAAGGCGACCAGTCCGGGGCTGAGCCACAGGGCCGTCTTCTCGGGCGCGGCCATCGCCAGGTTCTTCGGGACCATCTCGCCGATGACGAGGTGGAAGAACACGACGAGGGCGAGCGCGATCACGTAGCCGAGGGGGTGGATCACCCCGTCCGGCAGGTGGACCGCCTCGAACAGCGGCTCCAGCAGATGGGCGACCGTGGGCTCGGCGACCGCGCCGAGCGTCAGCGAGCAGACGGTGATGCCGAACTGCGCCGCCGCCATCATCTGCGGAAGGCGCTCCAGGCCGTACAGGACCTGCCGGGAGCGGGCGGTGCCCAGCGGCTCGATCTGGCTGCGCCGTACGGACACGAGCGCGAACTCGGCGCCGACGAAGAAGCCGTTGGCGAGCACCAGCAGGCCCGCGAACAGCAGTTGGAGCATGGTCATCGGACGGCCTCCGGGGCGAGCGCGGTGCGCACGAGGCGGACGCGTTCGGCACGATAGTGCCCGACCTGTCGCACGACGAGGCGCCAGCCCGGGAGCTCGGCCTTGTCACCGGGGGCCGGGATCCTGCCGAGCAGGTCGGCGACGAGGCCCGCCACGGTCTCGTACGGTCCCTCGGGCACGTCGAGGCCTATGCGCTGCAGGATGTCGACCCGGCAGCTGCCGTCGGCATCCCAGGCGGGCCTGCCGTCCTCGGGGGGCGCGGCCGCGAGCTCGGGCGGCTCGCCCTGCTCGTCGTCGTGCTCGTCGCGGACCTCGCCGACGAGTTCCTCGACGATGTCCTCCAGGGTGACCACGCCGGCCGTGCCGCCGTACTCGTCGACGACGACGGCGATCGGCTGTTCACTGCGCAGCCGCTCCAGGAGGGGCTGCACGGGCAGGCTCTCCGGGACGAGCAGGGGGACCTGGGCGATCCGGCCCACGGGTGTGCGCAGCCGGTCGCGCGAGGGGATCGCCAGGGCGTCCTTGAGGTGCACCATGCCGACGATCTCGTCGATCCGCTCCCGGTAGACCGGGAAGCGGGAGAGGCCGGTGGCACGGGTGAGGTTGACCACGTCCTCGGCGGTGGCCGACGACTGGAGGGCGCTGACCCTCACCCGCGGCGTCATGACGTGCTGCGCGGTGAGGTCGGCCAGGGACATCGTGCGGACGAAGAGGTCCGCGGTGTCCTGCTCCAGGGCTCCCGCGCGGGCGGAGTGGCGGGCGAGGGAGACGAGTTCGCCCGGGGTGCGGGCGGAGGCCAGCTCCTCGGTGGGTTCCACGCCCAGGGCGCGGACGAGCCGGTTGGCGACCGTGTTCAGCGCGGCGATCACCGGCCGGAAGAGGCTGGAGAAGACGTGCTGCGGGCCGGCGACGAAGCGGGCCACCTGGAGCGGCTTGGACACCGCCCAGTTCTTGGGCACGAGTTCCCCGACCACCATCTGCACGGCGGAGGCCAGCAGCATGCCGACCACCACGGCGACGCCGGGCACGGCGCCCTCGGGCAGCCCGATCGCCGTGAACGGGCCGTGCAGGAGCTCGGCGAGCGCCGGTTCGGCGAGCATGCCGACGACGAGCGAGGTGATGGTGATGCCGAGCTGGGTGCCGGAGAGCTGGAAGGACAGCTCCTTGAGCGACTCGACGACCGTGCCGGCTCGTCTGTCGCCGTCGGCCGCGGCCTTCTCGGCGTCGGGGCGCTCGACGGTGACGAGGCCGAACTCCGCGGCCACGAAGAAGCCGTTGGCGAGAATCAGCAGGAACGCCGCGCCAAGGAGCAACAGGGGGATGGTCATGCCGCCGCCTCGCTATGTCGGAAGGGGGCGGCGCAGGTACTACAGGACGATCCGTCCATCGCTGGAGGGAATCACTCCTCGGGTAGCAGGGTGCCTCTGAGGGCGGGAGCACATCGGAGGCGGAGGCGCGATGAAAAACGCCTCCGCCGACAGATTAATCAAGACATGGGCTCTCAGGGCAGGGTGGAGGGCCGAGAGTCAGCCCTGATGTTCGTCACGGTGCCCGTCGGGCTCCTGGATTCCACGGGCGGAAGCCAGGGCGCGCAGGGCGCGGGCGTCCTCGATGGCGCGCTGCCGGGCGATGCCCGGCTGGATGCCGAGCGCCGGGAGACTGGTGCCGTCACTGAGGTCGAGGAACACCCAGGGGTCGCCGGGACGCAGGTTGACCTGGACGATCTCCGCCCAGTCCAGGTGCCGGCGGCTCGCGATGTTGACGACCGTGACACCGCTCTCGTCGGCGACGACCTTGGGCCGCGAGAGCAGCAGGAGCACTCCGAAGAGCAGCGCCGCGGTGAAGACGAAGCTGAGCCGCTCCCCCGGGCCGAGTTGCTCCAGAAGCATGGCGACCGTGGTGATGACCACAAGGATCGACGCGCCCGCGGTGAGCAGCACCGCCCGGGTACGGGAGGGGCGGAAGGTTATGGGAAGGGTGGGAAGGTCCGACATGTGCGTTGGTCCCGTCAGAGCCGGCAGGCGTGGATGGCCGTGGTCAGGATGGCCCGCGCGCCGAGCTCGTACAGGTCGTCCATGATCCGCTGGGCCTCCTTGGAGGGGACCATGGCGCGGACCGCGACCCAGCCCTCGTTGTGCAGCGGCGAGATGGTCGGCGACTCCAGGCCGGGAGTGAGCGCGACGGCCTTCTCCAGGTGCTCGGCGCGGCAGTCGTAGTCCATCATCACGTAGGTCCGCGCGACCAGCACGCCCTGGAGGCGGCGCAGGAACTGCTGGACCTTGGGCTCGGCGTCCTCGGTGGGGCCGGCCCCGACACGGCGGACGACCACGGCCTCGGACTTCATGATCGGCTCACCGAAGATCTCCAGGCCCGCGTTGCGCAGCGAGGTGCCCGTCTCGACGACGTCCGCGATGACCTCGGCGACACCGAGTTCGATGGCGGTCTCGACGGCGCCGTCGAGGTGCACGACGGAGGCGTCGACGCCGTGGTCGGCGAGGTGCCCCGCGACGATGCCCTCGTAGGAGGTGGCGATCGTCATGCCGTTCAGGTCCGCGATGCCCTTCGCGGTTCCCGGCTTGGAGGCGAAGCGGAAGGTGGAGCGGGCGAAGCCGAGCGGGAGGATCTCCTCGGCGTTGGCTCCGGAGTCGACCAGCAGGTCGCGGCCGGTGATGCCGATGTCGAGACGGCCGGAGGAGACGTAGATCGCGATGTCGCGGGGCCGGAGGTAGAAGAACTCGACCTCGTTGTTCGGGTCGACGATCCGCAGTTCCTTGGACTCCCGGCGCTGCTGGTAGCCGGCCTCATGCAGCATGTCCGCCGCAGGTCCTGAGAGGGAACCCTTGTTCGGGACGGCGATGCGCAGCATGAGGTCGGCTTCCTTCGCTGGAGATGTGTTCGGGTGGGTGGGAACGGACGGGCGTGCTCGGTGGGGGCGCTGCTGGGTTCGCCCCTACAGATGCGCGTACACGTCGTCGAGGGAGATCCCGCGCGCGACCATCATCACCTGGACGTGGTAGAGCAACTGCGAGATCTCCTCGGCGGCGGCTTCCTTGCCCTCGTACTCGGCGGCCATCCAGACCTCCGCGGCCTCTTCGACGACCTTCTTGCCGATGGCATGAACACCCTTGCCGACGAGTTCGGCGGTGCGCGAAGTGGCGGGATCGCCCGTGGCGGCCTTGTGCTGGAGCTCGGTGAAGAGCTCCTCGAACGTCTTCTTGGACATGGTGGTCCTCACCCTACGCGCTCGGTGCCGTACCTCAGTGCCAGGGTTCAGATACTGAGCGGAGGGTGGCCGCGGTCGCGACGGCGGCCGTCACCGCCTCGTGGCCCTTGTCCTCGTTGGAGCCCTCGATGCCGGCACGGTCCAGGGCCTGCTCCTCGGTGTCACAGGTCAGCACACCGAAGCCGATGGGGACGCCGGTGTCGATGGAGACCTGGGTGAGGCCCTGGGTGACGCCCTGGCACACATACTCGAAGTGGGGGGTTCCGCCGCGGATGACGACGCCGAGCGCCACGATCGCGTCGTAGCCGCGGCCCGCGAGGACCTTGGCCGCGACCGGCAGTTCGAAGCTGCCGGGAACCCGCAACAGGGTCGGCTCGTCGATTCCCAGCTCGCGCAGGGCGCGCAGCGCGCCGTCGACGAGACCGTCCATCACCTTGTCGTGCCACTGTGCCGCGATGACCGCGACCCGCAGGTCGCCGCAGTTGCGTACGGACAGTTCAGGTGCACCCTTGCCGCTCACGTCTCTCCTTCAGTCCCGCTGTGCCGTGTTGCCGATAGTGCTGTGTCGCCGGTGCTGCGCCGCACCGGTCGTGCTGTCGTGCCGGTTGTGCTGTCGTGCCGGTGGTGCCGTGTCCCGCAGTGGTGCCGGGTGTACGGGGTCACTGGCTCCCGCAGGCCGACACGGTGGTCGCGTCGAGCCAGGGCAGGTCGTGCCCCATCCGGTCCCGCTTGGTCCGCAGGTAGCCGAGGTTGTGCTCGCCCGCCTGGACGGGCATGGGCTCCCGGCCGGTGACGCGCAGTCCGTAGCGGACGAGCGCGTCGGTCTTGTCGGGGTTGTTGGTCATCAGGCGCAGGCTGCGGACGCCGAGGTCCTGAAGGATCCGCGCGCTCGCGCCGTAGTCCCGGGCGTCGGCGGGCAGGCCGAGTTCCAGGTTGGCGTCGAGGGTGTCCCGGCCGCGCTCCTGGAGCTCGTACGCGCGGAGCTTGGACAGCAGCCCGATGCCGCGCCCCTCGTGGCCGCGGAGGTAGACCACGATGCCCCGGCCCTCGGTCTGGATGCGCTCCATGGACGTCTGCAGCTGGGGACCGCAGTCGCAGCGGTGCGAGTGGAAGACGTCGCCGGTGAGGCACTCGGAGTGGACCCGGACCAGGACGTCCTCGCCCTCGCCGATCTCGCCGTGGACGAGGGCGACGTGCTCGACGCCGTCGGCGGTGGAGCGGTAGCCGTACGCGGTGAACTCGCCGAAGGCGGTGGGGAGACGGACCTCGGCCTCGCGCCGGACGGTGGGTGCGGCGGGGGCCGCGCCGGTCTCGTCCGCCAGGGTGCGTTCCGCGGTGCGGCGGTAGGCGATCAAGTCCTCGATGGAGATGATCGTCAGGCCGTGCTTGCGGGCGAAGGGGATCAGTTCGGGCAGCCGGAGCATCCGGCCGTCCTCGCCGGCGATCTCGACGATCGCTCCGGCCGGGCGAAGTCCCGCCAGCCGGGCCAGGTCGACGGCGGCCTCGGTGTGTCCGTTGCGGGCCAGCACGCCTCCGGGCCGGGCACGCAGCGGGAAGACGTGGCCGGGGCGCACGAAGTCGTCGGCCCCCGAGACGCCGTCCGCGAGGAGCCGCAGGGTGGCGGCGCGGTCGGCCGCAGAGATGCCGGTGGTCACCCCGTGGGCGGCGGACGCGTCCACCGACACCGTGAACGCGGTCTTCATCGACTCGGTGTTGTCGTCGACCATCTGGGGCAGGCGCAACCGGTCGAGTTCGTCGCCCTCCATGGGCGCGCAGATCAGTCCGCGGCACTCGCTCATCATGAAGGCGACGATCTCGGGGGTCGCCATCTCGGCGGCGACGACGAGGTCCCCCTCGTTCTCCCGGTCCTCGTCGTCGACGACCACGATGGGACGGCCGGCCGCGATGTCGGCGATGGCCTGCTCGACGGGGTCGAGTGCGAAGTCCGAGGCATCCTGATCGTGCCCGGTGCTGTACCAAACCGGCGCCGTTGTCATGCCGGGGCTCCTTCCATGACGGGCTGCCCGGCCTCACGGGAGCGCAGCCACCAGTCGCGCATGCCCCACAGGACGAGCGCGCCGTACAGGACGTAGACGAAACCGGAGAAGGCGTAGCCGTTGGCGAAGTTGAGCGGGACGCCCACCACGTCGACGAGCAGCCAGGCGAACCAGAACTCGACCATGCCGCGGGCCTGCGCGTACATGGCGACGATCGTGCCGACGAAGATGTACGCGTCGGGCCAGGGGTCCCAGGACAGCGTCGGGTACGCGTGGAACAGGCCGCTGACGGCGAGGGTGCCCACGAGGGCGGCGCCCGCCATGTACGCGCGTTCGCGCCAGGTGGCGAACCGTACGGAGACGCGCCCGTCCTCGCCCTCACCGCGGTTCCACCGCCACCAGCCCCACAGGGCGACGACGATGACCACGACCTGCTTGCCGGCGCTGCCGGTGAGGTGGCCGAAGAAGGCGGCGAAGAGGACGACTCCGGAGAGGAGCTGGACGGGCCAGCTCCACACGGAGCGCCGCCAGCCGAGCGCGAGGGCGATCAGACCGATCACGTTGCCGATCATGTCCGACCACATGATGTGCTGGTCGAGGAGGACGAAGGCCTCGGAGTTCAGCCAGTTCACTGCCCGGCCCCCTGGACGCCGGGCAGACCGGCGGACTGCCCGGCGCGTGCGCCCAGCAGCCGCTCGACGTACTTGGCGATCACGTCGACCTCGAGGTTGACCGGGTCGCCGGGCTGCTTGTGGCCCAGTGTGGTCAGGTCGAGGGTGGTGGGAATGAGGCTCACGGTGAAGAAGTCGGGGCCGGCGTCGACCACGGTCAGGCTGATGCCGTCGACGGTGATGGAACCCTTCTCGACCACGTAGCGCGAAAGGTCGGCGGGCAGCGAGATCTTGACGATCTCCCAGTTCTCGGACGGCTTGCGCTCGATGACCGCGCCGGTGCCGTCGACGTGTCCCTGCACGATGTGGCCGCCGAGGCGCTCGCCCACGGCCATCGGCCGTTCCAGGTTGACGCGGGAGCCGACGGTGAGGGCCCCGAGGCTGGAGCGGTTCAGGGTCTCGGCCATGACGTCGGCGGTGAACTCGTCGCCCTCGTGCTCGACGACGGTGAGACAGACTCCGTTGACGGCGATGGAGTCGCCGTGCTGCGCGCCCTGCGTGACGACGGGGCCACGCAGCCGGAAACGCGAGGCGTCGTCGAGAATCTCGACGGCGGTGACCTCACCCAGCTCTTCGACGATTCCGGTGAACACTTCCCGGGTCCTCCTGCCTCATGGGGCACGGACTCCGGGGCTGTCGATGACGACACAATGAGCGGACCGCGGCACACCGGGAGCGACGCCGAAAGGACACCCGCCCCGCAGGACGAGCAGCAACAAACGGCAGCACGCACGAAATGCCCGCCCGCCGCGCACTGCCTCCCATCCGGACTTTAACCGTCGGTCCAGGAATTCCACCTGGTCAACCGGCCGCTGGAAGCGACCGGGTCGCGGACTATAACCGCCGGTTCGGAATTACACCGACCCCGGAGTGCGCTGCTTCTGGTACATGGCCAGTGTGCCACGCCCGATCGTCGGCCACGGGGCCGTACCTCTGTGGGGTGGCTCACAGCCGGTCCCCATGGACTTCCACGGAACGGTTCCGCCGTCAACTTCCTTGGCTCCGGGCGGCCTTGCGACACGGCCCGGGTCCACCGACTGGTCCATACCTATTGACGCTCTGGTCTAGTCCTCTTAGTGTCCTCGATCAAGACTGCGTGATCATTCATTGCCGGTCCCCCCACGATCGACCCGGCGGCGGTGACGAAGGCCCTTGCCCCGCCGCCGGGTCTCCAGCCGGCCTTTCGCCGGGCCTGCCGGAACGCCGGAGCGCCGGAACGCCGGAACGAGCCGAGCCCACCGGGACCGTGCCGGAGCGACCGGACCCACCGCGACGACGGCGGAGCGAACCGGCCCACCGGGACCACGGCGGCGCAACCGGGACTACCGCGACGACGGCGGGGCGAACAGCTCGTCCTGGGCGCCGTCGCGTGCGGTCAGCAGGGCGCCGCGCAGTACCGCGCCCCCGCCCAGCGGGCTCGCGCGCACCTCGGTCGGCAGCGGCGAGATACGGGCGAGCCGTCGCGCGACCCGAGCGGCGAGCGCCGCGCCGCCCGCCTGGCCGACCTCGCCGCCCAGGACCACGCACCCGGGGTCCAGCACGGCGCTGACGGAGGCCGCCCCGATGGCCAGGCGGTCGGCGAGGGCGTCGAGGAAGCCGTCGGCGGCGGGCGAGCCCGCGGTCGCCAGCGCCTGCCGCACCAGCGCCGCGGCGTGCGGTTCGTAGCCCTCGGGCCGCGCCGGGACACCGTGCTCCGCCGCCAGCTCCGCGATCGCCGCGGACCCGACCAGCGAGTGGAAGCCGCCCCCGCAGTCGGTCGCCGAGGGGAGACTCGTGGTGCCCGGCACCGGAAGGAACCCGATCTCCCCGGTACCCCCGGAGGCGCCGCGGCGCAGGGCGCCGTCGAGGACGACGGCGGCGCCGGTGCCGTGGCCGATCCACAGCAGGACGAACGTGTCGCGGTCGCGGGCGACTCCTTCGCGCTGTTCGGCGAGGGCCGCGAGGTTGGTCTCGTTCTCGACGAGGACGCGGGCCTCGGGAAGCCGTTCCTGAAGGGCCGCGACCAGCCGCCGGTGCCACGCGGGCAGGCCGGTGGAGTTGCGGAGTTCGCCGCTGGCGGGGTCGATCAGGCCGGGCGCCCCGATGCCGACGGTGTGCAGCCTGCCCCACCCCGGGACGAGTTCGCGCGGGGGCGACGCCCCGAGGGAGCCGGCCTCCTTCGCCGCCCGCTCGACCAGCGCGACCGCCCGCTCCACCGCCGGCCCGGTCCCGGTGCCCTCGCCGATGGGCGCCGAGTCCTCGGCCAGGACCCGGCCGACCAGATCGGAGACGACGACCGAGACTCCCTCCGTACGGACGTCCAGCGCGGCCAGATGCGCGCGGTCCGCGACGATCCCGTAGACCCGGGCGTTCGGTCCGCGCCGCTGCTCCCCCGATTCCCCGACGACGGTGACGAGACCGGAGGCGGTGAGGCGTTCGACGAGGTCGGCGACGGTCGGCCGGGACAGGCCGGTGAGCTGCTTCAGCCGCGTGGCCGTCAAAGGGCCTTCCTGCTGCAACAGCCGCAGGGCGAGCCGGTCGTTGATGGCCCGTGCGGTGCTCGGGGATGCGGGCATGGCGGGAATCCTCCCAGACCGGCGAGGCCGCCGGGCGACCGGGCGGCGAGCGGTCATCTATTTATCAGGCAGGGTTCCTGATAGTTTACGGCGGCACACCGTGGAACCATCACTTGGGGAGGGGCCCGAGCATGAGTGAAGTCGTCTACGACCAGCGCGAGGTCAGGCGCGCCCGGTACGCCGTGGCGGCCGTGTTCGCCGTGCACGGAGCCGTCACCGGGTCCTTCGCGACCCGGGTGCCGTGGATCCAGGACCACGCGTCGGTCAGCGCGGGGCAGCTCGGTTTCGCGCTCGCCTTCACCGCGCTCGGCGCGTCCTGCTCGATGCCGCTGGCCGGCCGCATCACCCACCGCTTCGGCAGCCGTACGGCGCTGCGCGGGCTCATGGCCCTGTGGACGCTGGCCCTGATCCTGCCGTCCCTGGCGCCGAGCCTGCCGGCCCTGTGCCTCGCGATGTTCGTCTACGGCGCCACGGCGGGGATGGCGGACGTCGCCATGAACGCGCTGGGTGTCGAGGTCGAGAACCGCCTCGACAAGTCGATCATGTCCGGGCTGCACGGCATGTGGAGCGGCGGCGCGCTGATCGGCGCGGCGGCCGGCACGCTCGCCGCGCACCTGGGCGCCGACGCGCGCCTGCACCACGCCCTGGCCGCGGGGGCCCTCACCCTCCTCGGCCTGATCGCCTGCCGCTGGGTGCTCGATCTCCAGCCCACCGAGGACGAGGAGCCGCCGCCGCGGTTCGCGCTGCCGCCCCGGTCGGCGCTGCTCATCGGCGCGGTCGGCTTCTGCGCGGTCTTCGCGGAGGGCGCGAGCCTGGACTGGTCGGCGGTCTATCTGCGCGACCGGCTGGACAGCTCGGCCGGTCTCGCCGCGGCCTCGACCACCGGTTTCATGCTGACCATGGCGGTGGCCCGGCTGGCCGGCGACTCGGTGGTGAACCGTTTCGGCGCCGTGCGGACCGTGCGGGCGGGCGGCGTGCTGGCCGTGCTCGGCGGACTGCTGATCGTCGTCGCGGAGCATCCGGCGGTGGCGATGAGCGGCTTCGCGCTGCTCGGGCTCGGTATCGCGGTGGTCGTCCCGCTCTGCTTCGCGGCGGCCGGGCGCAGCGGCCCCAACCCCAGTCAGGCCATCGCCGGCGTCGCGACCATCACGTACACCTCGGGGCTCATCGCGCCGAGTCTGATCGGGTCGGTGGCGCAGGCGACGAACCTGATGGTGTCGTTCGGTCTGGTCACGCTGCTGGCGTTCGGGCTCACCGCGCTCGCGGGTGTGCTGCGGGCGGGAGACCGCGTCGCGTCGAAGGTCAGTCCCCCGAGCGCAGCAGTTCCCGGCCCACGGCCCTGAACCGGTCGCTCCACGGCGTCGGGCGCAGGGTCCCGGCGTCGAGCCGCACGAGCACCCGGGTTCCGTGCGCGTAGGTGACCGCGCCGTCGAGGGAGCAGAAGCGGAAGCCGTACGTCAGTCCGGTGTTGCCGAGCCTTTCCAGCCAGAGGTGGACGGCGTACGCGCCGGGGCGGCTGACCGGGGCCTCGTAGGTGATCCGCAGTTCCTTGACCGCGTTGCACGAGTCGCCCGCCGCCTCCCAGTCGCCCTCGAAGCCGAAGCCGCGCTCGTTCCACAGCGCGGTCCAGGCGCGTTCGACCATGACCGGGTAGCGGGCGTTGTGCAGCAGTCCGAGCGCGTCGAGGTCGTCGAAGTGGACGGTGACGGGCAGGAGGCGTCCGTACGGGAGGGCGGGGGCGGCGGGGGCTTCGGCGGTCACGGGCGGGGCTCCTGGGGCGTACTGCGGCACGTGGACTGGGCGGGCCTGGCTGAAACGACGCTCCCCATCCTAAGCAAACGCTCAGGAACCCCGTCCGGGCGGGATCAGCCCGCGATGGAGTCGAGCTGCTCGGCGGCCGGCCGCAGCTCCCACAGATCACCGCCGGGCGGCGCCTCGAGCCCCGGCACGGCGGCCCGCGCGGCCCGGTCCCCCGCGTCGGCCGCGGCGTGCACCACATCGCTCGCCGCGAAGCGGTGGAACTCCAGCTCGGGGTGGCTCCACGGCTCGGCTCCGGTCGCCGCGGGCAGCAGGTAGCCGACCGCCTTGAACAGGCTCTGGCCGTCCGGTCCCCGGTACGCCCACAGGTCCACGCCGACCTTCCGGCCGACGGCGGCGAGCCGGGTGTACGCCACCAGGTCGAAGGTCGAGTAGTGCCAGCTGCGGGTGCGGGCGAGTTCCTGGGGCTGACTGCCGTCGGCGGCGATCTGCGGGTCGATGCGCAGGCCGCGCGCGGCGAGCACGGTCCGCCGGGCGAGGTCCTTGTCGCCGGTCGCGTACGCGAGGGCGGCGAGCTGCATGTCGTAGAAGGTGCCGTGGTTGTTCCGCGCGGCGCCCTCCTCCTTGCCGAAGGCGCTGCCCGTCAGCCAGTCGCGGTAGCCGGTGTTCCAGGCGAGCATCGCGGTCCGGTCGCGCCGGGACCAGCCGGGGGCTCCGGTGTCGAGGAGGGCGATCGCGTCGAGGACGCTCGTGTAGGACTGCGAGAAGTCGATGACGCCGATGGCCCGGCCGTCGTACTTGCAGGGGATGAACTGGCCGTGGTCCAGGTTCGGGTTCATCCTCGTCGCCGGGTCCAGGAACCAGGTGCGCAGGACCTGGGCGGCCTTCTCGGCGTACCGCTTCCTGCCGGTGTAGTACCAGGCGAGCGCGAGGTCGTACGTCGAGTCGAAGACCTTCTCGACGTCCTGGCGGTCGGTGCCGGTGTCCACCTCGGGATTGCGCTGCCCGTCCCGCTGGACGTAGGGGCATCCCCAGGGGTTGTCGGCGGTGGCCGGCTGCGAGGGCCACCAGTAGGGAGCCTGGCTGAGGTAGTCGTGAACATCGCCGCCGGGCGCGGGTCTCGGCTTGTCGACGACCGTCCAGGGGCCCTGGTCCAGCCAGTTGTCGGCGCGGGCCGTCAACCGGCGCAGGGCGAGGGCGAGTCGGCGGTCGCCCTTCTCCACCCGGGCGCGGGTGCGCCGCAGTCGGTCACCGTCCAGGACCACGGTCTCCGGCGGTTCGGACGCGCGTGGGCCGGACGCCGCGGGGAAGGCCGGGGACGCGGCGCGAGCGGACACCTCCGGTGCGGGCGGGGACGTCGTGCGGGCGGACGCCGAAGGGACGAGGAGGGACGCGAGGGTGACCGTGGCCACCGCGATCGTCAGGCCCAGTCCGGATCGTGTACTCACAGAACACTCCGATCATACATATGAACGATGTTCATGAGATGGACCGGTTGAGCGTAGGGCTGCAGGTGGGACGTGACAATGGTCCGGACACATTCACGTACAGAGAAAGCGAACCCGCACCATGGACCTAGGCGTGCGCTGGACACTGCACGGCGACGGGCGGACTCCCGCCCCCGGAGCGGTCGTCCGCCCCGATGAACGCCTCTCCTGGCCCCGGACCTTCGGGCTCGGCGCCCAGCACGTGGTGGCGATGTTCGGAGCGTCTTTCGTTGCTCCGGCTATGCATCACTGACACGCCAAGCGCGTCGACCTGGTGTTTTACGCCACAAGAGGGACGGATGGGAAAAATTCCCCCGTACTTTGGAAGGTGTGAGCACCATGGTCCCTGCACCCGCGCCAATCCGGCTCCGGCCCTCGCCCGAGGCCGACGTCCCGGACACGTTCAAACGCAGGAAGCGCGGCGTCATCTACGTCCGCGTATCCATCGCCCGGCCCGACATGATCAGCCCCGAGCTTCAGGTGACTCACGGGATGAAGTTGGCGGAAGCCAACAATATTGACGTGATCCTCGAACCGATCATGGATCTCGGCGAATCTGGTCGAGCCTTCGAGGACCGCAAGATCGAAGAGATCAAGCAGCTGGCCCGCGACAAGGAGTTCGATGTCCTGATCCTCTGGATCTGGTCTCGTTTCGGCCGAAATCTGCGGGAATCTCTCCAACACCTCGACGACCTCATGGCCTACGGCATCGAGGTCCGAGCTGCCCGCGAAGACTTCGACGGCAAGACGACCATCGGCCGCTTCGCCATAGCCCAGATGCTCAACATCGCCGAACTGGAGTCCAACCAGAAGTCGGACCAGTGGAAGGACGCGATCGAGCGCCGCAAGACCAACGGCCTCCCGCACGGCTCCGCCGGTCGAGGAAAATTCGGCTACTACCGGTGCAACACCTGCCCGCCCCCTGAGCGCGGCAAGCCCATGGACAAGTGCCCCAAGTGCAAGGACGGCATCCTCAAGCTGGACGAGCGTCAACGCTCCTATCGTGACGTGTACCGCAGGCTCTACGAGGGATACGCACTCAAAGGCCAGTCCGTACGGAGCATGGTCCTGTGGCTGCGTGCGCAGAAGATCGTGAACTGGACCGGCAGAGAGATCGACGCAGGGGACCTCTACTCGATCCTTGACTCCGGATTCGCGCTCGGGTTCGTCCGGTACACCCTGCCCGAGGAAAAACACAAGGTCATCACCCGCGACGACGGCACCACGAGGACCGTGCGGAAGTCCGCGCACCGCGACATCACCGCATACCTGTACTACAAGGGCAAGCACGAAGCGATCTACGAGGACGAGACGGAGTGCGAGAAGGTCTGGGACGCGTATGTCGACCGCCGCCTCAGCGGCAAGGACAACGACGACAAGAACCACGACCACTCAGCGAAATACTCGGTATCGGGGTCCATGACGTGTTCGGGATGCGGCGAAAAGATGCACTCGATGCTGAGGGCCAAGAAGGTTCAACGCCCGTGGATCAATGGCGAACCTGACCCCTACGACGTGCTGTTCCGCTGCACCCGGCACATGAAGTTCAAGGACTGCCCTGGTAACGGCGTGTACGTGACGCTGAAGGTCGCCCAGGAGTCCGTCAAGAGCTGGATCGGGGCCCAGGCCGCGGCCGACCCGGAGGGGGCCCTAAGCGTCCCTGCCCGCGCCGCCCAGGCGCAGGCCGCCCTCACGGGCGACAACGGGTACGACGACGACCTGATCCGGCTCCGCGCCATCGACCACGACCTTGAGAAGATCCGCGCCAAGGAAGACACCCTCACAGACGCAGTACTCGAAGAGCTGATCAGCAACGACGCTGCTCGCCGAAAGAGGGCCAAGTACGACACGAAAAAGAGCGCCCTCCAACTGGAGAGCGCCCTAATCAAGAAGCGAATAGCTGACAAGCCTCGGATCATCGCCCGGCCCGACGCCTCCGCGTTCAGCTCGGTCATCGAGCTGTGGGACGTGGCGGACCAGGCCGACCGGCGACAGATGGTGCGCACGCTGGTACGGGAGATCCGTGTGAATCGGGGCCGCGACCCCGAGACGAAGTGCGACATCTGGCCTCTGTGGGAGGCCCCGCCCGAGAAGCCGGGCCTGCGGCCGGCCTCCTAGTCCTTCTGCTTCAGCTTGTCGGCGTACTTCACGGCAAGCTCGGCGACTGTCCGCCAGAAGGCATCCATGCAGTCTTCACGAGTGTGGACAGTGGTGTTGGACAAGTAAGGTCCTTGAAGTGCACGAAGGCCCCCTCTAAGGCCAGAGGGGGCCTTCTCGTTGAATCCTTCAGACTTTCCAGCGACCGATGTTGTGGCCCTCTCCGAGCCACACGACGTGAGAGAGGCCGTCCCCGCGGATTAGCTCCCGGCAGTCGCCGCAGGGCTCGAAAGTGACGTAGAGAGTGGACCCGACGAGATCTACAGGGCAGGCCCACATGAGGGCGTTGTGCTCTGCGTGGTACTCCACGCATCCCTCGTAGCTCGTACCTGATGGCACGTCGCTAAGGCACCGCGGGCACTCGCCCGCGAGGCAGCTCGGGCCTCCCGGATCACTGCCGTTGTACCCCGTAGAGGCGACACGCATCTCAGGGGTGACCAGGACGGCCCCGACCTTCTTACGGACACAGTCGCCCCGCTCTTTTGCGGCCTCCGCGATGCCGAGGAAGTAGCAGTCCCAGCAAGGACGGCCCTCCCCCAGCAGCTCGCAGTCGTGGAGTTCCTGACAACTCACTCAGGCCGCTCCCACGCCAGCTCCTCGACCCTCACGAAGCTGCCTACCTTGTAGATCTCAAGACGGCTCGCCTGTCGGCCCTTCCAACCGGACTGGATCTTCTTCGCGTGGCGAAGGTCGTCCGCGGTGCGGGACTCGGAGTAAGCGCCCCAGAGTCCGACGACTATGTACTGAGGCAGCTTCACTCGTCCTCGCCCTCCTCTTCCAGGTTGGAGTCAATGAGCAAAGCAGCGACCGTGTCAGCCAGCATCTCCGCTTTCCAGAAGTCGGAAGCCATCTCCTTTGCGAGGATGTAGGGGACACCGGACGCGAGGGCCACGGTGAGCACGTTCCCGGCGCAGACCGCGATGCCGGCCGCGTACTCTCCTCGATTCGCCAGATTGGTCAGTGCCATCTCACTTTCGAGCGCCGAGAGAATCTCATCTGCCTCGTTGTGCTTGTCAGTCATTCGAACCTCTCAGCGTTTTGGTCTTCAGCACAGGGAGGGCACAACCATGCTTCTGTGCCGTCCCAGTCGTAGAGCAGGGTGTTATCGGTGTTCTGGCAGGCTTCGCAGTCCTCGCCGCCTTCTATGTCCTCGTACAAGGGCTCATGCCACGACGTAGGCAATGGGGAGTGTGACGTAGTCGCCTGTCCTGTCGTCCCAGGAGCGGACGGAGTACTTTTCCACTCGCACGACAGCCTCATCGAACCCCTCGGAGTAAATGGGGGCGACTACCGGCATGTCTCCGAACTCCTTGAGCGTCCGCTCTGCGTCCGCTATCAACTCGCTCAGTTTCAAGGGCTCTCCTGACTGCTCAAGCCGTGCGAAGAGCACGAACTCTGATGCGCCCGTCCCACTCAGGATTTCGGTCGATCATCATTCGCGCGTAATGCGCACGGAAGTTGTTGTTTATCTTGAACTCGTCGCGACTCTGAGTCTTGACGGACCGGTCCCACCGGAGAACCTCACAGAGGAATCCGATTCCGACGACGCCCTTACCGGATTCGAACCACTCCCCCGCTAGCCGCTCTAGGTCGGCCACGATGTGAGGGTTTTCCGCGTGGAAGGAACGGAATCGACTTTCGATAGTCACACCTAGCCTCCTAGTGCTTGCTGTCTTCGAGCTCCATTACCGATCCCCAGGACCGGTCTCCGATCTCCCCGTCCGCGGGGATGAGGACTTCCCGGATGGTGAAGGCCATGATCCGAGCCGCTTCGCGAGTCAGCTCTTCTGCCTGATCCTTCGGGAAGGAAAAGATCAGCTCGTCGTGAATTGGGAGACGCATGAAGGGGGTGTATCCGGCCCTGTGGAGATTCAGGATCGCTCGGGCCGTGATGTCCCGAGACCCGCTCTGAATGTAATAATTGAGGGCCGAGTAGGCGCGGCTGCGGTCCACCGGAAGCCAGCGACCCGTAACGGTGTAGATGCCGCCCTGGCGCTTGGCTTGAGCCGAAAGCCTCTTAGCCAACTTGTCCACCCACGTATAAGTCTCGTTGAAAGACTTGATTACGTGCTTGGCCACTTCCTCTGATACTCCACCCTGCTCGGTCAAGGCTTTCCAACCTCCGCCGAACACGATCAAGAACCCGGCCATCTTGCCGACCTTGCGAGTGACGCCGGCCGCGTCCGCGGTGATCTGGTGCAGGTCTTTCCCGTTGAGGAATGCTTCGACCATGACCGGATCTTGCGACATCGCCGCGAGGAACCGAAGTTCCATGTTGGCGAAGTCGATAGCGACGGACACATGCCCCTCTTCTGCGAGGAACATATGACGGACGTAGCCAGTCCCCGAGGGGAATGTCTGGGCCGGCACAGCACCCGTGATGGACATGCGGGCCGTCCGTGCCTGCAATGAATTAATTGACGCCCGGACGCGACCTTGGGAGTCCCGACCGTTCAGGGCATTCTCGAACCAGGTAGCCCGCCACTTGGCGGCCTTGGTCGCCTTCTTGACGGCTTCCGCTAGCGGGTGGTCGATGGCGTCGAGCACTTCGGCGTCCATCGCCGGATTGCCCTTAGGAGTCTTCTTCGTCAGCTTGAACCCGAAGCCCGTGAAAGCGTCAATGAGCTGCTGGTTCGAGTTGACGTTCTCGACGCCCCACCTGCGGGCTTCCTCGACCCACTTCGCCTCTTCGGCCGCCAGCTCGGCCACGCGGGACGAGGCGTACTCCTCGTCCACGAGGTACCCGGTGCGTTCCATCAGGCCGGTGACGTGGTTCAGTCGGTGTTCCCAACTGAACAGGCCCTTGGCCTTGGTCCTAGCCCTCACCAGAGGCCAGGTCACATGAAAGAGCCTGTAGGCGAGAATCGGGTCCATTCCTGCGTAGAGCAGAAATTCCTCATCGAACAACTCGACTATGGGCCAGATCTCGGACTTCTTGCACTTGTACCTGCGGGCAATCGCGGTCATGGAGCCCTTGACCTCTGTTGCCACATCCCGATCGATGTAGTGGGCCGTCAGCTCTTCCAACTTCAAGCCAGGCCCGCCTTCCTTGACCTGGCGGGGGTCGACGAGGTGGGCCGTTATCTTCGTACAGATGACCTTGGGCGCGATGTCTTCAAGGGGAATACCCAAGCCGACCTCAGTCACGTGCTGGTCGAAGATGGCGTTGTGGGCGATGAGCCGTTCAGCTCGAACAATGGCGAAGACGGCGGCCTGGCGGAAAGGCTCACCCAGCTCGACGGGCAGCACCCATGATTCAAATCCGTTGCCGAACTGAGCGAGCCGCATACGGAATCCGCGGTCGGCATCCCACCAATTCAGCCCCGTTGTCTCTGTGTCGAAACCGAGGACGGGGTTACTGGCGAGCCAGGCCCGGAATGCAGGGAGATCAGCTTCGGTCTCAACTACGTTGATCCGCACTTCTTGTCGCTTGATCTTGTAGTGCAGGACCTTCACTTGATCTCCTTGTTAAGCGGGTACAGCCTCGAACGTGACGCTCTGGACGTCGTCCAGATACACGTCTGGGAATGCGAGGAACGGGTTTTCCCTCTCATCGAACTCGGCGGCATCCGCCACCGTCCGACAATCGGGGTAGTTGTCGAGATCCGGCGCGTACTCCATGACGACCGTGACGCGGACCTTTTCTGCCATTAGCGGAGCCCTTCGAGGTAGCGAGCGAAGAAGTAGACGAACAGGAAGCCGACCACGAATGCGATCGGGTACTGAAGGATTTCGAGCATCATGTCGCCTTGCAGACGTGGTCTCGGGATGCCTGGATGAGGTCCACAAGTCGGACTTCGTTACCCGCACAGCAGTCGCATCCGCCTGCCGCGAACGCTTCTCCGCAGAGCAGGCAACTGATCTCGACTCCGCCGTTTTCCCAACCGTAGACCTGAACGTTGTGGGGGTTAGTCACTCGCCTCGGGCAATCGCCGAAAGAAGAAGGATGATGTACATCGTGACCATGCCTTCAACGAAGTAGATGACAGCCATGAGGCTCCTATCGGTTCATGACGCAGCGGCCGGGGATTTCGTCGGCCCGTGCGAAGGAATAGAGGCCACAGGGGGCCGCGAACCAGGCCCACTGTCCGAGGACCAGGACGACGACGAGAACAGCAGTGGCGAGGATCTTCACGGGGCCACCCGCCCGTGACGCTCGAAGGCCTCATAGGTGGCCGGCATCAGCTCTGCGAAGTCCGCTTCCATCTTCTCGGCAACCATCTCGATCTCCCGCTGAGGGAATGAAGAGAAGGCCGAGTTCGGGCGAGTGGTCCGCAGGCTCAGGAAGTGCATGAGGCTGCGTGCATTGCACGTCGCATAGAAGCTGGTGTACGTGCCTACAGGGAGGACCGCGCGGGCGACCTCGCGAGCAATACCGGCTTCCAACATGTTCCGGTACTGAAGGTGCGCCTCGCGGTAAGCGACCTGGAAAGAGCCCATGAGGGCTCCGCGGTGCTGGAAGGTCCCCTGCTCGAAGGAGTAGGCGCCGGGCTTTCCGGTCTGAATGAGCTTCCGGTGCTTGTCGGGAACGTAGAAGCTGGGCTCCAGTTCCTTATAGCGCGCACTCTCCTCGTTGTAACTCCACCCAGCCCTGTGACGGAAGAACTCGCGGGCAACGAAGATGGGGGCTTCGATGTAGAAGGTCATCGAGTTGTGCTCGAACGGGGAGCCGTGCCGGTCGCGCATCAGGAAGTTGATCAGACCTTCGACGGGCCGGCCGTCTTCCTTGGCACCCTCTCCCAGCGTGGAGACGCGAGCTGCCTTGGCGACGTCCTGGTCCAGGCCGACGTGATAGGCCAGCTCGACAGTCATGTCAGACCGGAATTCCATGTTGCTCCCATGCAAAAGGGGAGCCAGGCCGTTACCCGGCTCCCCATCAACGTGCGGTGTTACTACTTGTTGGCCTTGAACGTGCCGGACTTCTTGTCCTGCCACAGCGGCTCGCACTTGTCGCCGTCCGGGCCGTCGCAGAAGAGGGCCGTCCAGGTCGGCTTCTTCACCAGGCTGCGGCCGTGAGGGCAGTCATCGCCGACCGTCTTAGGGGCTGCGTCGCCGCCGCCCTGGCGCTCGACCTTGCCGCCGCTGAAACGCTTCGGAGCACTGCCGCCGCCCGGATTGGCGCCGCTTCCCTTGTACTGGCCTCGGGTGTATTCCGCCGCCTTCGCCGTGAGGTCGATCAGACCCTCGGACTTCATCGCGGCCAGCAGCTCGGCGCCGCGCCGGGCGGTGTCCTCGGCGGAATGGCCGTAGACCGCGGGGGTGAGCCATTCAGCGTCAAAACCGTTTCCGGCCTTGAGTGTGAATCCGATTTTGAAGGGGGCAGGTCCGTCAGGGGCAGCAGTGGTCAAGGGCTTCGTCTCCTCGGTAGGGGGGATGTTGCTTTCGGCGTTCGGCTCTTCGTCCCAGGGGGACGTTTCGGCGAACGGATCGGGGTAACTCACTTGGTTTCTCCCTCTGCTTTCAGAATGCAATGAACGGCCCCCGAACTCAACTTTCAGGGCATGTGACAACGTTCACTCGTCAGATTGGGCAGGCTCCCGACGCACAAATCTCGTCGAAGCCGGTCTCCTCGGACTCGATGCCGAGGCCGGCCGCCAGCTCCTCGTACTGCTCGCGGGTGAGCCGCTCGTACGGGGCCTGCTCCCGAGACAGCTCCGGGAAGATCGTGCTTCCCTTCAGGTACGGCATGAACTCCAGCAGGACGTCTGCCACGTCGTCCACGGTGTACTTCTCGGGGTCGACGGAGGCCGTGTAACTCACGGCCTGGTCGGCCCAGTGCTTCTGGTAGAGCGCCTGGACGCCCAGCATGTCTTCCAGGGACAGCATCCCCGCGTGCTCGATCACCGACTTGTCCATGACCTCGCCGACCAGCGGGTCCTTGGTCGGGATCTCTACCACCATCGTGTTGGCCGCGTAGATGCACGGCTCAACGTGGTACCCGGCCGCCTTGTACTCCTCGACCTGGCGGACCTCCTCAGGCTCCACCATGCTGAAGCGGATGCGGCGAAGGAAAAAGTCAGCGAAGGGCGCGTGGATACCCTCGCCGCTAACCCCGGCAACCTTGGAGATCGTTCCCGTCGGCGCGATCACCCGCTTCTTGATGGGCACGGGGATACGCATGATGTTCGCGTACTCGACCGCGGCCTCGTCCACCTCGTCGGCCAGCAGCGACAGCGTCTGCTGAATCTGCCGACTGCCCGCAGCCTCCGAGTACTTGAGGCCGTTCTTCGCCAGGAAGTCAGCGAAGCCGGTGTGCCCGACGCCGATACGTCGGTACCGGGCGATGGCTACCGCCGACTTCGGATCGGCAACGTCCGCGCAGGTGGCCCGGATCAGGTACCGCGTCACCAGTCGGTGAGCTTCGAGGAGCCCCTCACTGTCGACGTCCCCATACTCGTCCACGAAAGCGGACAAGTTGACCGAACCTAGATTACATGGCTCATTTGGGGTCAAAAGAGCTTCGCCACACGGGTTGGTCGTGAACACGCCATCGACCTCACCAACGGCGCTCAACGAGGAGTTCCAGAAGCCGGGTTCGCCATTCTGGACCGCACCTTGAGCGAGGGTGCGGAGCACCAGCTCGGCCCCGATGTGGCCGCTGTCGGCGGCCTCGATGAACGCGTCATCGATCTCGATCGAAAGGTTCGTAGTCCAGTGCCGGGACTGGTCAACCTTGGCGGTCATGAACTCGCCGATCTGCGGATCGTCCCACCGCATGATGCTCATCCGCGCGCTTCTACGGACACCGCCACTGACTATGCAGCGCGCAATCTCGTGGTCTATCGCCATGGCATCCATGCCGGACAGGCGAGATCCCATGTAGCGAACGAGTCCACACGGGTCGGTGTCGTCCACGTCGACCTTGTCCGCGAGGATCTTGCCGATCTCGATCATCATCTCCGCAAACGGAGCTGGACCGGAGGCCGTGCCCCCAAACGAACGCAGCGGAGCGCCCTTGTGGCGGACTCGCGAGACGTCATACACGCGGTCCCGGTGGACCGTCTTCGAGTCGTGAGCCGTACTGATCAGATCCCCGAGAGCGTCAGCCCAGCCCTCACGGCTGTCCTCGACGCCGTAGGCGCCCGCCCATGTGTAGGCGTACTCCGTGGTGATGAGCCCGGCCTCCACCATGTCCAGGTAATCAGGGTGGTCCGGGTCACAGACAACGTGGACCTTCACCGGCGAGACGACGGCCGGGAAGTCGGCCAGGTAGTGATTGCTGAAGTTGCTGCCGACACCGCCGCCTTCGGCGAGGCGCAAGAGCACGAATGTGAAGTGCTCGGCAGGGTCCTCGGGGTTCCAGCCTGCCGCCCAGCAGTTGTTCAGAGCGAAGTTGTTGACGCCACTACTCTTGAGGTGCCGGCCTGCGGGCATGACCTTGAAGTCCTCGATCAGCTCGACCAGGCGCTCGCGCTCGCCGTCCTCGATGTAGCGAGGCTCGACCAGGGCCAGGTTCCCGTCAACGACGCGGCGTACGGTCTCGGGCCAGGTCTCCAGCTCACCGTCTGGTCGCGTGCGTCGGTAGGTGCGCTCGTAAACGGTCTTTGCGGTGGGCGTCTTCCAGTTGGTCAGGGTCTTACCGTCCAGTTCGTATGGTGCGATTCATTTCCGCGGTGAGGGCGTCAATGGCCCGGTATCCACGCTTGCGGTCGGCGTCGCTTTCGGCAGACATGCCGTAGACGAACTGCCGCATGATGGCCTTCTGATACTCAGGGTTCAGGCGGCCGATGGACTTTTCGGCATCCACCCGGGCCGACAGGATGTTGTCCGTGATGACGCATCGCGTCAGGTCGTCTCGCTTGCCGATCTGCTGGGACACCTCGGCATCCGTGTAGATGAACGACCGCATAACGCCTCGGACTTCATCGGGCACGTAGTGGTACTGGTCATCCATCAGGTCCAGGTACGCCCGTTCCTTGGCCGCATATCGGCGGCCTGCGGTGTAGAAGATCCGCCGAAGTAGCTCCTCGTTGCCCTGGTGCTCAGCAATGATGTGCTGCTCTTCCAGAGCGTGAAGAAGAATCTCCTGCTTCACGTCGTCGACCTCGACAATGCACCACTTGAGAGCGATCTCTCGGGCGACCTTCTCAGCCAGGAGCGTCAGGGGCTCCCAGTCGATCTCCGTCACGCGGCCTCCTTGACGAACTGACCTCGCGGGCCTCGTGTGATCTGCCCATACCGCTGGCCCTCGACCACGAACGAGCCGTCGTCCTCGACGGGGATCGCGTGGGGGGTGGCGTTGTACTTGCCTGCGTAGAAGAGCCCGAATCCACGCTGCCAATTGGCCGGGCCGTTCTTGAGGTAGTTCGCTTTCTTGACGTCCATCAAGTGCCCGGTCTCAAACCCATAGAGGGTCTTCAACTTGCCGTTGTGCCCCGTGGTGTGGGGCGAAACGGCAAGGCGGTGGGTGTGACCCATGACGACCGAGACGCCCGCCTTCACGGCCTTCAGCCGGGCAGTTGCGCCGGGTACCTGATTGAGTCCCGGACTCTCATGCCCGTGGATAGCGACCCACCCAGGGGCAAACCTGTAGTAGGGGTCGACCAACTTCACGTCGTAGGACTTGAAGTCGAGCAGGTTCTCAAACCTGTAGTAGGTGTCTTCCGCGGCGAGGGCCGGCGCCCTGCTGGCGAGATACTTTCTCGGCCGCTCGTCGTGATTGCCTTCGAGGATGTTCACCGGGCCGCCGTACACCTCGCGAAGCGGGGTAAGGAAGTTGGCCTTGGTGTACTCGCTGTCCTTGATGACATTGCCCTCGAACTCCGCGCGGGTCCCTGCGGACCAGCGGGACGGGGCCGGGTAGTCAACGAGGTCACCGATCTGGATGACCTCATCCGGCTGGTACTCCCCGATGAACTGGAGAACGTTCTTCAGAGCCCTCTTGTCCTCGTAGGGGAGCTGGGTGTCGGAGACAACAACTATTCGGCGCATACAACTCCCCTAGTAGTAGGTGGGCTTGGGGAGATCGAGCGCCGCCCAGTCCATGATGTCGCCGTCAACGACCTTGTTGAGGTCCAGCTCCGAGGGAGGGATTCCCTCGCCGTTGTCCAGCTCGAAGCCGTCGTCGTAGGCGGCCTGGATTGCGTCCGAGATGGCCTTTGCGTGCTCTTCGAGGGTCACTGCGCGGCCTCCATGCGGTTGAGTTCGAATTCGAGGTAGCGGGCGGCCTTCTTGAGGTCTTCCGCGGCGTCGCCCTTGCGGCCTGCGCGCATGATGTACTTCAGCGCATTGCCGAGGTTGAAATTGAAGTGCTGGGTGATGTCGATGACTTCGAGCCCATTGGGGAGCCAGGTGTAATGGCTCGGGTGGTCGACGGCATCGTGCTTCAGTTCCTCGGAGGGCTCGGGGGACACGAGGGAAATCTCCTCCTCAGCGAATCCGAGAGCTTGTCCACTGCGAAACGTCAGCTCGTAGGCGAACTGATCATCCGGGACAAGAGCGGTCACTATCCCAGTCGTACCGCGGAACTGCTCGGTGTAGAGCGTGCTGGGATTCGAGACAACAACCACCTGACCGACTGAATACTTCACTCCGCCTCCAATTCGCCGTCGTAGTAGAAGGCGCCGTTGCTCGACCACAGCCCGGTCGCTTCGTCGATGAGTACCGACGTCGCTTCCTGGGTCTGCGCGTAGTCGACGCGCTCAATGACCCCGACCAGTCCGGCCGTGCCATCGCTGACTGTGGCCTTTACCCGGACTCGTGTACCGGGCTCCCACTTCGACCTCACAGGCCGATCCTCTCTCGCAGGGCCTTCGGCCCGTGTTCGTGCATGAATGAATTGGAGTCGTGACCGTCTTCGAGGATGATCACCTTGGCATTCGGAAGTAGAGCGGCCAGGGCCTCGGCCGCCTTGATGCCGGGCTCATCGCCATCGGCGATGATGTAGACCGTCTCGAATCCGAGTAGCGGCGGAAGGAAGTGCTCCTTCCAAGCCCCTGTGCCCTGGTATGCGATGGCGGGGACTCCGACGGATTCCCATGCCATTGCGTCGAACTCGCCTTCAGTGATGACGACGAACGACTCTGAAGTGATCAGGGCCCGAGTGTTGAAGAGCCGGGAAACATCCCCTGGAAGTCCCCAATACTTCCCGAACCACTTCTTGTGACTGGAGTGGTCCTCCTTGCGGGTCGGAGCGAGGAAGTTTCCGTTCTCGTCCTTCACGCACTCATCGGCAATGCAGCGGAATCGGATGGTCGCAGCTCCGTTGGCCCCGCCTGCCGGCCTCAGATACGGGATGGCCAGCATCCCGCGCCTTTGCTCATGTCCAGTCAGAGCCGAACCGACGTACCCCAGTCCGAACTGATCGGCCACTTCTCCCAGGCCGCGGGCCTTGAGGTACTCCTCGGCCGGGCTGCCCTTGAGCTGCTGGTGGTAGGCCTTCGCTGCCTCCACCGAACCGGGCATGTGCCCATGCCTGGGCTTCTCGGAACCCAAGTTTTTCCTCTCGCATGATGACGTCCAGGCTGTCTTCTGACAGTCGACAGACGAAGCAGCTCCAACGCTGTTTCTCTGTGCTGGCTGAGGCGCTCGGGTTCTCTTCGGCGTGGAGCGGGCAGAGGATTTTCGTCCACCCTGCCCGCTCCTTCACCTCTATCGAGTAGTAGTGCCGAAGCACCTCAGAGATGGGCGGCTTACTTACCGCTCTGGGGGGCCGGCTCACCGATCCGCCTCACCTGAACCGGGAAGTCGTACTTGCGATAGGTGCTGACCATGAGTTCCCGCTCGCCTCGCCACTTGCGGTAATTGAAGTTGATGCTCTTCTCACTCATCGTTACCTTCTCGCATGTCCATGTGATAGCGGCGGCCGAGGAATCGGACCGCGGGAGGGTCTTCCAGGTAGTCGGCTGCATTCCGCAGCACTTCGGGGCTGTCCTTGGCGCCGGGCAGAATTCGCCGGTTGCACAGTCGACAGGTGAGGCCTCTCACGAGGCCGGTTTTGTGGTCGTGGTCGACATCGAGCCGGTATCGCCTCGACTGCTTGCAGATGGCGCACACGCCGCCCTGATAGTCCATGAGGGCCTGAAACTCCCCGAGGCCTAGGCCGTACGTGTTCGTCACGCGAGCTTCATGCGAAGAGGCTCTTCGGGTCGTCTTCCGGCAAGAAGAGCAGACCTTCCCCCGAGGGGCGAAGAACCGTTCCGCACGGTTTTTCTCGCATTTCGAACACTGCCGGTACCCGGCGCGGGGGTTAGCCACGGGACCTCAGTACTGCTTCGAGTCTCTTCAGGCCCTTGGTCGAGGCTGCCTCATCGACAAGGGACCTGAGATCGGAAAGCGGGATGACTTCCCATACGACGCCTCTGCCTGTCGGCATCGACACCGCGACTGCCTGACTTTCACCGCTCCGAGAGCGGTACTTCAGGTCCGCGGAAAGCCGTCCGAGCCGGATTCGGCGTGCACTCTCTACCGAGAGTATGAGAGCAGATTCCCCGCCGCCAGCCTGGCGGATCTGGTTCTCAGTGATTTGCGGATTCTCGTCGAGTAGAACTCCAACGATTTCCCGCTCAAGTGTGTATCCGCAAGTCCGGTTCATTTCCCCGCCCCTTTCCTATTCTCAATATAGGCCGCCATGCCCCCGAACTCAACTTCTGAAAGCTAGTTGATCTGTGATGTGCGATACCTACAGGGGATCTTCCACGTCCGTGAGCTGCATGTTAGATGCGTTGAACACGAGGCTGCTGAACGTGTTACCGCTGGGGTCGGCGAAGCCTTCCCGGTTTTTACAGGGCGAGACGTGCAGGATCGCGCCGTCCATCTCGTCCACCTCCTTGTGGATGGTCAGGATCAGGTTCGGCACACGGCCGATCTTGCCCTTCACTCCACTGAGAGGGATGGGTGCCAAGCCATCACTGAACTCCCCAACTACGTGGTGGAGAGCGAGGACATGAGACCCCGTCACGCGAGCCATGTCTGACATGTATTCACACATGGCCTCCAGCCCGAACGTGAAGCCTTCGGCGGAGTCCGCGGGGGTGTCACCGACCACATTTGTGATGTTGTCGCAGACCGTCAAATGCGGGAACATCCCGAAGACTTCGAAGTAGCTTCGCAGCTTGAGTTCGATGTCCTTGAGGGTCGGACGCGCGTCGTAGTCGAAGCGAATCCACCACCGCTTGTTCAAGCGGCCCATGTACTGATCGAAGTTGTCGCCCAGCAGCTTGGCCTTGACGTCCCGGATGTTGTCCCCGGTGAGGATGGCCGTCGACCGCGTGAGCTGAGTCGCCGCGTTGGAGTCGGCCGAGAAGTACAAGACCGGGATGTTGCCGTGGAGCGCGAGGTTCAGAGCAAAGAGACTCTTGCCGGTGCCGGGGCCGGCAGCGACGAGCGAGAACTCCCCCCGCCTGAACTCGACTTCCTGTCTGGCCAAGCCCTTGTACGGAGAAGGGAGAGGTTCCCCGGCCTCTCCCTTTTGTGTTGCTGATTGTGCCAGGCTGTAGATGTCTAGGCTCCCATGTCGCTGAGAAGGGACACGACGAGATCCCTCTCCTCGTCAGTCTCGAAGTAGTAGTTGTCGCGCGCCCCTTGGAGAGCGCGGCGTATCACGTCCAGCTCTCTGAAGCTGTACTCGACCGCGACATTCGCCTTGGTGATCATTGCCATGCCGGTTCCTTCGTCCCTATTGCCAAGCTAGATCGACGTTGCCCCGAACTCAACTTATGGAGCAAAAAAACAAGCGTGCGACACGTCACAGAACCGGCAATCGAAGCCGGGGTTCGCCGGGAAGTCGCCGCGCTTCACGCCCGCGTCCATGTCCGCGAACCGCTGACCGATCTCGTCCTCCGAAACCTCCCCGACCTTCACCGGCCTGGACAGCTTGCCCGTCTTGGCGAGGTACCAGTCCGCGGAGTCGACGTTGACGCCCCACGCTTTACGCATCGCTACGGAGTAGGTCTGAAGCTGGAACTTCGACCTCATCGTGCCGGTCTTGAGGTCGCGGACGCGTACCGTCTCCTCCCCCTCATCGAGGGCCTGGTCGATGAAGCCACGCACCTGGATGCCGCCCAGCTCGACCATGAACGAGAGTTCTAGGCCGGGCTCGCCGTCATCCGGGTTCGTCCAGATGTCAGGTTCGTTGACCTGGCTCCACGCGACGTAGGCCCGCGTGTGATCCATGCCGAGGTAGTAGCGGCGCTCGATGTCCTCGCCGCCCGTGTAGCGGCCGGCAGCCAGCCACTTGTCAGTGTCCGGCTCTTTCTCCAGGGCCGTGTTCACCAGGTCCGTGTACTCCTGGTGAAAGATCTCCGCGACGGCCTCAGGGTCAAGGGAGCGGGAAGACCGCTCCCACTCTTCCGCGGCCGTGTGGAAAGCCGTTCCGTGGTGGGACCAGGCGGCCGGCCTCGGGGTGACTCGCTCCACCCTCTGTAGGTACCAGCGCCAGGAGCACTTCTCGTACTGATCAACTTGCGAGACTGAGCGCGGTTGTGTCAGAGCGTCCAAGTACGCCTCTCTCCTGTGTCGATGAATCGCCTGATGGTGAACTGGGAAGATCCCTGGATCATGGCGTGGGGGTAGTCGAAGGTCTCCCGCCCTACCTCCAGGTCCGCCAGGTCCCCGCCCAGCTCCGTTTCGAGTTCCGCCAGCCGGGCACTGGTCTCCGCCTCCCGGTGGCGATCTGTAATGACTACGTCCACCCAGTTGGCCACTGCACCCTCGGTGTAGAAGATGAGGACGCCAAAGGTCCAGTAGTCCGCTACCTGGTTCAGAGTCTCCGCGTCCCATGTCGGGTTACGACTGGGATTCGCATCTGGGACACTGCGCTGCCTCGTTGCAGGGGCCTCTGTAGAGGCTGTGCGGCGCTGTCCGCTCATTGCGTCCCTCTGTTTTCGTGCAGCTCATGAAGGGTTACTTCTGTCTTCACAGTACCTACTTACTTGAGCGATACAAGAGGCAGCTTTGCAGCCGCTATGAGGAAAGCAACGCGACCCGCAAGTAACATCACGACGCGGTCGCAGAAAACGCGAGAGACCCTCCATGGAATGCCACGGAAGGTCTCTATATGTCCGATATGGGGTTATGTGGTCGTGACTCCCGAGACTCCAAGACTTGCCCATCGGGGACACTGGATCACTGATCGATAACAAATGGGGCTCTGGGGTTCTACACGCGTCAACCCTGTTATCACTCCGCCGGGAGAGTGATCGCCTTCAAAGTGGGGCCCATCCGAATGACAACCTTGTCTTCACACCTCAGGGAGGGTGATCGCCTTGCGGTAGGGGCCCACTGGCACCTCTCGCCCCGCCGGCCAACGGATGACCAGATTCTTGTCACTGGCCTCCCGGGGCACCCAACTCCAGGGCGTCTCCGCCTCAGGGTCGAGGGAGATGACTACGTCGTGCGCGCGCTCGTACTTCACGAGGTTCTCGGCCAAGCGGGTCTGTGCAGCACTGAGGCCAGGGTCCCCCAGGCGCCACCGCATGAATGCATACAGCTGGCGCCCGCGCTGCAAGTCCGTATACGCCTTCCGCCTCGACTCCCGAGTGGAAGGCCACCCTGCCTCAAGAATTGCAGTAGCCGCATTCGCCCACGGCCTACGCTCCAAGCCCATTGCCGCCAAACGCTTATTAACAGCCTGATAAGTCACTCCGTATTCCGCAGCAATTTCCACATCACTGCGACCTTCACGGAAAAGCTTTCTCAGTTTGTCGTTATCGGGCAACTTGCTCATCTTGGGCTCTGTCCTCTCAAGGGTTCAGCGAAGGCTACAGGCTCCATGCCCCGATCTCAACTGGTGTCTATCCCACCCAGGCCCTCCCCTCAAACATGTGACCTGAGTCTCATTAATGGTGATCATGTCCCAGACCTGCGGGTTTGACACCGACATTATTAGTAGAGAGCGAGTGAAACGAGCGAACGAACCAGCAAAGAAGCGACATGTTGAATCATGAACTTCTTGATCATAGAAGCCAGCAAACACTCCTTACTGAATCCTCACCAACCAGCTCAACCCGCTAACTGTCCAGGTGGACAGGCTTCCGCAACAGTGTGGCCAAAGCCAGGTGCGTGTAGCCGACACCTACGGGGCCGTAAGTTAGAACGCATATCTATTCACTGCCATTCATACTTCCTCGTTGACCCCCGTTGAGTACCAGCTCCGGGAGCCAGTCCGAGGATCGCCCCGGCCGCCAGACAAGGATCCGGCCGGGGCCACAAACCCTGGAGAGCACATGCCGAGAGCCAAGAGCATCTGCCTCCAAACCGGATGTACCACCCCAACCCTGCGAGACGGGCGATGCCCAAACCATCAGATTCGGAAGAGTTGGGATCGAACAAGTGCTCGAAATACTTCGAGACCTTCCGACTGGTCCAGGCGCAGAGCACGGACCTTGGCTCGTGACCGGTTCACCTGCCGACAGTGCGGAGCGAAGGAGCACCTAGAGGTGGACCACATCGTCCCGGTAGCCCGCGGAGGCTCCTGGGAGATGTCGAACCTGTGGGTCCTGTGCCGCCCCTGCCACAAGCGGAAGACCTACTCCGAGCGGGACTGAGGAGTGAAGAGGATGTTGAGTAGCCGTCGGTAGCGCGCCTCGTCCGGCGGCCCCACCTCGAAGTGCATCTCAGCCGTCCCGTCCTTCCAGCATCGGTACTCCCCTACCGCCGTCCCCTGCGGGTGCTCGCACTCAGCCGGTTCTTTTGTCATGTCCAAAGGATCTCAGTCCTCTGGCCCCCTCATCAGGCATTTCACTCATCCCCTACGGAGGTCGCATGTGGGACTACAGAGCGTCTGTCCTCAGAGTCAAGGACGGAGACACTCTCCGTGTCCGCATCGACAGGGGTTTCGCCGAGACCAGGGAGATCGATCTTCGCCTAGGCCCTGACGTCTACGCGCCGGAGAAGCGCCAGCCCGGAGGGCTTGAGACACGAGACTTCGTGGACATCTGGGTGGACGCCTACAGCGAGGGCGAGTGGCCCTTCGTCGTCACACTCCAGCGCACTAAGAGAGGGGACAGAGAGGCTGTCTCCCTCGGCCGGTACATCGGCACCCTGACCACCCCCGACGGGGAGTGCCTCGGCCAGGCCGTCAATGCGTTCATCGCCGAGCACGGCTACGGGCACGGCACTGGCGCCCGCTGACCTAGCTCCACCTAACTCACCCGGTCCCTTGTGGTCCGGGTTTTTTTGTTCCCTCTGGAGGTTCCCATGTCCGCCTGTCGTGGTGCGTGCTTCGACTGCCCCTATGACTTCTGCGCCCCCGAGACGCGGGCTCCCCGGCAGAGCGACGCTCAGCGGCGGACGGGATGGCGTCAGGACGCCCTCTCCGAGATGGACGACCTCGCTGATCTCTACGGGGTCGACCCCCAGGCAGTGAGGCTGCGATGACCCGAGGACCGAAGCCGAAGGAAAACGCAGTTCGGCGCAACAAGCACGAACATGCGCAGACACTCTCCGCGGCTGGCTCGACGGAGGGCCGAGCCCTTCCGCCCGGTCTCGGGATCTCGACGGCCGGCGCCAAGCGGTTCTGGCGGACCTGGGCGACCTCGCCGCAGGCCGCTGCATGGATCGAGACGGACTGGGCGGAGCTGGAGATCACGGTGAAACTCGTCGACGCCTTCTTCCAGGGGGACACCAAGCACGCCGGTGAGATCCGGCAGAGGACCGCCAAGTGGGGCGGGACCGTCGAGGACCGCGCTCGCCTCCGGATGGCCATCGAGGACCAGGCCCAGGCCGACGCCGCAGAGGCGCCCGCAGACGAGCCCCCCGCCACAGCAGACCTCGACGAGGAGCTGTTCCGACTCCTGAACGACTGACATGAATGAATTGAGGTGACTGCCCTTGCAGACCGGCAACCTGCCTGAGGGCGTCCCCTCTCCTAAGGAGACCTTGGGATACGAGGTCATCCGCTGGTGCAGCAAGTACATCGTCCAGCCGGACGGCGACAACGCCGGTGAGCCCTGGAAGTTCACCAAGGAGCAGTTGAGGTTCGTCCTCTGGTACTACTCGATCACCCCCGATGGGGGGTGGCGTTACTCAGCTGGCACCCTTCGGCGTGCGAAGGGCTGGGGCAAGTTAGACGCCTCTCCTCGCCACTCTGGCGATCGTGGAGTTCATCGGCCCGTGCCGGTTCAGCCACTTCAACGCGTTCGGCCTCCCTGTCGCCAAGCCGGTCGCCCTGCCAACCGTGCAGGTCGGCGCGACGGCTTTTGAGCAGACGGAACAGACCATGGAGTTCATCCGTGGCTGTCTCTCGGAGTCTCCTGCTGAGAAGGAGTTCGGCCTCGACATCGGCAAGGCCGTCATCCAGTTCAAGTCCGGCAAGCCGGGGACGATCAAGCCCAAGGCCACTGCCGGCCGCACCAACGAGGGCAACCGGCCGACCTTCGTCCTGATGGACGAGGTACACCACTGGGTCGGCAGCAACGGCGGCCCGGAGTTTTTCCAGACGCTCAAGCGCAACGTGGAGAAGTTGGCCAAGGCCGGCTCTCGCTGGGTGACTACGACCAACGCATATAACCCCCTCGAAGACAGTGTTGCCCAGCAGATCCACGAGTCAGAGATGGTCCGCATGGGCCACTGGCTCTATGACTGCCTCGAAGGCAGCATCGATCCTGACGAGCTGCGGGACGAGGCGAAGGTCCGCCAGGCCCTCAAGGAGGCCTACGGCGAGGCTAGTTGGGCTGACATTGAAGGCCTGACTCGCACAATCCTCTTTGACCGTACGACTCCTGACTCGACGTATCTCAGGTTCTTCTTCAACGCAATCGCCGAGTCGTCAGACGGCTGGATGACCAAGTCGGAATGGGACTCCTGCTTCGAGGACCAGGACCCCATCATGCCGGGCGATCAGATCGCAATCGGATTCGATGGAAGCGTCCGCGGAGACGCCACAGGGCTCTGCGGCGTAAGACTCCGGGACGGCAAGCTCTTCGTCCTGCATCTCCAGGAGAACCCTCGGGACCCCAACCGTCCCGACTGGGAGGTTGACGTCCTCGCCGTCGAGGCTGCTGTTAAGCGTGCCTTTGAGACGTACAGAGTCGAGTGGTTCTACGGCGATCCGCCGTACTGGCAAGAAGCCCTCGGACGATGGTCCATCGAATGGGGTGACGACTACGTTTTCGAGTTCTGGACCAATAAGCCAACTCGCATGGTCCAGGCCGTTGAACGATTCCGTACTGCTGCGATGGTCCAAGACCTCAAGCACGACGGAAACGAAGACCTCACCCGGCACATTCTGAACGCCGTGGTCCGGGAAGTCCCCCAGGGATTCCTGATAACCAAAGACTCACCCCGATCCAAAAAGAAGATCGACCTCGCAGTCTGTGCGGTATTGGCGTTCGAAGCCAGGGCCGACGCGATTGCGGATGGACGACTGAAGATACGCAGGAGCCGTGTAGTGGGCTTCTAGAGAGGCCCGCCTATGATCGTCCCCCCTGGAAGCCATACGGCATTCATAGGTAAGCCATCGAAGCCTGAAGAGTGGCTTCAGTACCTGTACGGCAAGCTCCCCGGCCCTAACCACCCTTCTCGGGTCTACTCGGATTATTACGAGGGGGAGCAACAGAAACTCGCTTTCTCCCAGGCCCGGTACAAGAGCGCCTTCCACGACGTGTTCGCACAGTGGCGGGACAATTTTTGCGGGATGATCGTGGACGCCACGAACGAGCGCCTTGCCGTCGAGTCATTCCGGATTCCTGGTGAGAGCATCGACGAGGACGCCCGGAAGATCTGGCAGCAGTCCAGCATGGACGCCTACTCAAATGCAGTGCACCTTGAGGCACTGATCAGTGGCCGTTCCTACATTGTGGTTTGGGCTGACGACAAGGGAGACCCGACCATCACGCCGGTCTCGGCCGAGCGTATGGCGGTCTGCTTCAAGGCCGGCTCCCTGTACGAGCTGGAGGCCGCGGCTCGTTTCGAGCTGGACTCCTGGGGTCGACAGCAGGTCACTCTCTGGACTGAGGAATACGTCTACGAGGTCGCCTACGGCGTGACCGAGTGGGATCAGGGAACTCTCAGCAAGAATCCGCTGAAGAAGGTTCCTGTCGTTGTGTTCGAGAACAGGGCCCGCCTCGTGGGCGATCCGTTCTCCGATCTGGCGAACTGCATCCCCATTCAGGACGCGATCAATAAAACCGTAATGGACGCGCTTACTGCGTCCGAGTTCGCGGCATTCCCTCAGCGTTTCGTCACAGGCCTGGAGATCCAGGAAGACGACAACGGCAACCCGATCGCTCCGTTCAACGTCGGCCTTGACAAGCTCCTCCAGGCCGAGGCTCCGGACGCCAAGTTCGGCTCCTTCGAAGCCGCCAATCTCCAGAACTACGTGGCACTCGTAGACATGCTGGTGCAGCACCTTGCCAGCGTTTCCCGTGTCCCGAGTCATTACTTCCTGGTCAACTCCACCAACGCCCCGTCTGGTGAAGCAATCATTTCCGCCGAGGCCGGTCTAGTGGCCAAGGTGAAGGAACGAATGCTCCACTTCGGGGAGTCTTGGGAGCGAGTGATCAGGCTTTGCTTCGCGGTCAAGCGGGACAAGCGCCAGGACGCCTTCGAAATGGAGACGCGTTGGCGAGACCCCGAGTACCGCACAGAAGCCCAGCATGTTGACGCTTTGCTCAAGTTGAAGCAACTCAATGTGCCTGAGGAAATCCTCTGGGCTGAGGCTGGCTTCTCCGCTTCCCAGATCTCTTCCTTCCGCGAAATGCGTAAGGAGGACGCCAAGGCGTCCGCGGAGATTCAGAAGCTCATGCCGCAGCCTGAACCCCAGAGCCCTGCCATCAAGCCTCCACAGGGCAATTCCGGGAACGTTGCCCGGAAGTTGAATGAGGCTAAGTAACCGACTCGCCGAAATGGCATAGGTCATATCCGAAATGGAATCCCACATGACGACTCAGAACGACAACGACGGCCAGCCCGGTACCGGCGAGGTAGCTCCCCCGGCCCCTCCGACTGGCCCGACGCTGGAAGAGGTCATCGCTGACCGGGACCGGTGGAAGGCTCTCTCTCGCCAGAACGAGCAGGGTTTCAACACCACCCGTACCGAGCTTCAGCAGCTCCGTGACTCGCAGCAGGCCGCACTTGAGGCTGCCAAGGCTGAGGGCCGCACCGCCGCCCTCGGCGAAGTCTCCACCGAGCTGGTGACATCGGAGCTCCGCCTCCAGGCCCTCGGGGCCGGCGCGACGCTTCCCGACCTCCAGTTCCTTGATCTCTCCCGTTTCCAGGGTGACGACGCTCGCCCGAACGGCGACACGATCAAGGCGTTCATTGAGTCTCTGCCCAAGGGGCAGTCCGGATCGGAATTTCCGCATCTCGCGGGTGCCGGTCACAACCGGGAAAGCGGATCGAGCTTTCAGTCCTTCGATCCCAGCGAGCTTGCCGACTTCATCGCCGGTGGCTCCTTCCTGTAAGCCTCACTTCTCGTTCTAGCCCTCCACTCCTGGGGGGCTTTTTTCATGCCTTCAGGAGGCGTCTTGGCCACTCAGCACCACTTTAATCTTGACCCGAAGCAGGTCACGATCGCCGCTCTCGGTCTGCTCGACCGACAGCTGACCCTCGGCGGTATTCCGGCCCGATACTCGGAGCTGAACTTCACCGGCGGCATCGGCGACGTGATCAACGTCAATCGTGAGTCGCGCGGTATTCCGGTCGTGGCGCAGGGCATTTCCTCGCCGATCACCAACCCGATCACCGGCGACAAGAATGTCTTCGCCGCGGCGACGGACCGCCCGCTTCCGTCGGCTGACCGCCGGGCCCCGAACGGCTTCATCAACGAGTCCCGTTTCCCGGTCCAGCTCACGACCCTCGCACAGAATGCAACTTCCATCGGCATGGAGCAGGTTGCATTCGACCTCCGGCAGTTCGGCTCCCAGGTTCTCAGCAAGCTCACGAGGGGCTTCGCCGAGTATTTCGATGACACGGTTGCCGCGTTCATCAAAGCGAACATCAACCGTTCCGGCCTTACCGCCGGCCAGAAGAATGCCGTGGGTGGCGACGTCACTGTCACCATTCCGCCGCAGGACGGTACCGCGGCGACGCTCACCAAGCGTGCCCTGAATCTCCGTACCGCGCTCGTCGACGCGCGAATGAATCTGAACCTCGCCCTGGTTCCCGCTTCCGAGCGATTCCTCATCGCCGGTCCCGAAGTCGAGTCAATTCTTCTGAAGGACCCGGAATTCGTGGCCGTCGATTACAGCGGTGACACGAATGCGCTTCGTCGCGCGACCGTCGGCCGTATCTACGGCTTCGACATCGTCATTCACAACAGCTTCGGCCTGGAAATGTATCTCTTCCACAAGTCGGCGCTTCTCATCGCTTCCGCCTGCCCGTCGCTCCCGATGGGTGCTGTCACCGGCTCCGTCCAGGACGTCAACGGAATTGCGACTCGCCTTCTGGTCGACTACGACTACAACAAGAAGAGCGACACGATCGGCCTGGACACCATGTACGGTCTCGCGACCGTCAAGGAGGATCCGGATTACGCGGTTCGCGGCACGACCATTGGCGAGAAGTTCGTCCGTGGTCTCAAGATCGCCATCACCGAGGCCTGATAGCAGTGGCCTTCGTAACGATTGACGATGTGGTCGCCCGTCTCGGGCGGCCTGTCGCCGACGAGGCGGAGGCTACCCGGATCACTGCCTTTATCGAGGACGCCACGGGGCTGGTGTGCGACTACTGCCGCACGGATTTCCAGCCCCCCAAGTGGTCTGTGGTCCCCGCGGCGGTAAAGGCCGCCGTGTGTTCCGAAGTGATCCGATGGCTTTCCGTCTCTCCCGGAACTGTCATGGAAAAGACCGGGGATCTCGAAGTTCAGTACGCGGCTACCGCGTATAACTCGGGACTCTCCGAGGCCGCAAAGTCGATGCTGTGCCGCTACAGGCGCACCGCTGTGGCTGTCTCCCTCCACATCTGCTGGGGGGACGAGTGCTGTTCAACGACCGAATAGAGGTCCGTCGGGCCCGGCTCGTCGCCGACGACTACGGCAAGCACCGTGACTGGGATGACCCCCTCATCGTGTGGTCGGGCTTCGGGGCCGGCGTCCCCCGCGGGGGGCCGTCCAGTCCTGATGCCGCCTCGCGTGAGACGTCTACCAGCAAAGCAACTGTCTATCTCCCGGGCGATGTTGCCGTTGATTCTGCTGACAAGGTCCTGTTTCAGGACCAGCTCTGGCAGCTCGAAGGCCGGGCCTGGAAATGGAAGCTCGGCTCTCGCCGATACACCATGCTCCACGTCAAGGCGGTGATCAAGTAATGGCCCGTCGCGTAGCGAAGCCTGGTCAGGCCAGAGGCAAGCAGGACATCCGTTTCCGGAAGGGCGGATTCACTTTCGAGACCGACAAGGGTTTCGAGACTGAACTCCTGCACTCCGCGCCCGTCAGGGAACTTGCTGAAGCCAAGGCGGCGGAGCTGGCCGTGAAGATGATTCGCGCAGCTCCTCTTGGACCTCACCGGTTCACTACTGAGTACGCCATCAAGAACAACGTCCATGCCTATGTAGAAGACATAGGGACAGGGTGGGTCGGATACGTCGTGGTCGAGGAGAACGAGAAGGCCCGGCACGCGATGCTCCAGGAGCGTGGATACCGGGACCCCTCCGGCAGACGCCACAAGGGACGCTTCTTCTTCAAGAAGGTTCTGGAACAGGAGCGCACTGATTGAGAGTTGATCCGCTCCCCCTCCTGATCGAGTTCCTTCAGTCCTCTACGGACATCCCCGAGGATGCCGTCACAGGGACCATGGTGGGCCGCAATGTCGGCGAGACCAGCGTCCTACTCATCCAGTCCGGTGGCTTCCGGATGAAGCGGGGCCGCATGGACCGTATGGACGTCCTCTATGACGTGTACGGCAGGGGCCCGGCAGAGGCCGGCGCCCTCGCTTACGTCGTTCGTGAACTTCTGCTCGAACACCTCCCGGGCCTGCGCCTAAAGGGCGCCCTGGTGCTCGACGTCGCCGAGATCTCTGCCCCTCACTGGCACCCGGACCAGGAATCCCTAGAGCCCGCCTACACGGGCGAGGTCAGCCTCTTCCTCACATCTGACGACTGACCTTCTCAACTCCTCCGCCTAGCGGCCCTTTTGGGGCCGCTTTTTGTTTCCCCTCAAGGAGCCCGTATGCCCACAGAGCCTCGCTTCGACACCTCGAAGATTCGCTTCGCGCCTTCCGGTTGCGTTTATCTGGCGCCCGCCGTCGGTGCCACTCTCCCCACTACCGTCGGTGACGGCACTGCCGCCCCGGTCGGCTTCAAGTCTCTCGGATACCTTTCGGACGCGGGCGTCCAGATCACCCCCGCCGTGACCACCGAGCCGGTAAACGTTTGGCAAAGCGCGACCCCCGTGCTTTACAACGTGACTGCTGCAACGTTCTCGATCTCCGCGACTTTCATCGAGTCGAGCGTGAACACCACGGAGCTGTTCTACGGCGCTCAGTGGGTGGAATCCCCGGGTGCGTCGGGCACGTACCGCCTCGACCTCGCGAGCACCCCGGAGCTCCAGGAACTCTCCATCGTCGTGGACTGGTCGCAGGGCGACGTGCATAACCGTGTCGTGATTCCCCGAGCCATGATCCAGGACCGGGGTTCGATCTCGCTCGTCCGCACGAGCGCGCAGGAGTACCAGCTCACCATCGAGGCCCTGGACTCGAACGGCACGCTCGGCTACGTCCTCACGGACCAGGACATGAGCGGGGCTTGAAGTTCTGGCTCCACAGGGGGCCAGGTCACGAATCGAGTCTCAATTCTGGTCTAGATAGGAGGACCACATGAGTACGTGGAGCACATCCCTCCCGTCTTCCAATGTTCACGCGGGCGATGCCGACCATGCCGGTATCCACAACAAGACCACCTCGGCTCTGGCCGAGGTACGAAACAGGGTGGCAGGGCTCACGCGTGACGAGCCCGGCTACTACATCCCGGCAGGCTGGGGCGCCAACTGGCGAGCCAAGCGGGACGCGGCGGCGGCCGGCAATGGCCTGGCCTCCGTCACCGCTGTGGGAACCAGCATCACTCAGGGATTCCATGCTTCCGATGCACTGAACAAGAGCTACATGGGGCTCATCAAGAATGGCCTTCAGGCACAGTTCGGCGATGGGGGCTCGGGCTTCTTCAGCACGGTTCGCTCGCCCGAGTTCATCGGCGCCGGAGTCGCTGTCACGGCCTGGGGAGCGATCCCCGGCACCCTGACAACTACCACCGGGACGTGGACGGTCGGTGGATCGTCCTTCGGCCCTGGTTCCCTGTACCTGTCCACTGGGACCACGGGCAACTCGATCACGTTCACTGTTCGGGGAACCAACATCCGCATCTACACCCTTACCTCCTCCGCCGGAACTCCGTGGACGTACTCCATTGACGGAGGCGCCCCCGTTGCTGGAGACGGGTCAGGAGCCGCGTCTACAACGGTTCGAGTGACCTCGGTAACGGCTGGCCCGGGAGAGCACACCGTCAAGCTTACGAGTGGCTCATCTACCAACAACCTGTATGTCTGCGGTGTCACGGGAGAAAACGCCAGCGGTGTAGTAGTGAACAACATGGGCCGAAGTGCTGCACACGCTTCACACTTCTCGTCCACCACTCCCGAAAGCGGCACTGCCAACTGGAGCGGCGGCCCGGATTACCCTGCCGATCTCGTCATCTACGACCTCGCCGTCAATGATGCCAACGACGCCATCTCTGGCGACTCCTGGGCGGCATACCTCCGGAACTATCTCCAGAGTGTCAAGGACGGGACGTCCCTTTCAGGGTCCTACAAGGCCACCGGCCAGACGGACGTTCTGATTGCTCTCCAGCACGTTGGAAAGCACGACGCCACCCATATCAAGTACCAGGACTACGCGGCACGAGCGCGAGGGATTGCTGCTTCCTACGGCGCCGCTGTCGTGGACCTTTGGGCCATCGGACGCAACTCCTGGAACTACTGGGACACGTTCGGCCGCTGGGCGGACTTGAGCAACATGGGCGCCGCGGGGACGGACAGGGTCCACCTGTCCGACGCGGGTCATCAGTACGTCGCAGACATCATGCTGCCTGTTCTCACTGCCTGATTGGAGGCCGAATGACCACTTTTTACGTCGGAGACCTCCATGCCCTCAGCGGGAACATCGGAGCCTATTCAGCCGGATACGGCATCCGTATCCGAGAAGGCTCGAACTGCAAGATGGGCCTGACTACGCTGGTTGCCGGAACCGTCACCGTGAACACCACGGCAGTAGGGGCCAACAGTCGCATCATGCTGACTATCCAGACTGCTAGCGGCTCCGTCGGCAGTGTGTATGTCAACAACCGAACCGCTGGCTCCTCGTTCGTCATCAAGTCTACGAACGCCGCGGATACGTCCACTGTCGCATGGGTCATTCTCGATCCCGCTGTGGACATCTAAGTAGCACATCCCCTTGCCGGGGAGGGTTTGTAATCCCCGGCCTCTCTCTCACCCAACCCCCGAGCCCCCTCTGCGGGGCTTTTTGTTTTCTAGGAGACCCCATGCCTGCAAAGAACACCGCCGCTGTTGAGACCGTCGAGACCGTTGAGGTTGTCCCGGACGCTACCGCCGAGCTGGGCGCCGCTGAGGCGGAAGCCTCCGGCAAGCGGGTCGAGGTCGAGCACAACGGCAAGACCTACTTCGTGCCGGCCCCGCTGGACTACCCGGTCGACGTCGTGTTCGCCGAGAACGACTTCGAGGCCATCCGCCTGGTCCTCGGCGAGGAGCAGTGGCAGGAGTACCGGAAGTCCCGCCCGACGATCCGTGACTTCCAGGAGTTCAACGCGAAGATCAACGAGGCCACGGGAAACTAAGCCGAGCTGTCTATGTCATCAGGAAATACCCCGAGGAACTGGAAGCAGACTTGCTCCAGCATTTCGGGGTTGACCTACTCGACCTGTGGCATGGGCAGCTCTCTCTCCGGCGAATCTCCGTCCTGATCAACTCTCTCCTGAACCAGCCGGGTCGTTCCGTGCTGGCGGCCGTCTGTGACGTGGCTGCCGAGTGGTCAGAGAATGAATATTTGTTGGCTCGGATCTCTGACGCCCTTGAGCTGAACAACTGGCTCTTCATCCAGGCGAATTCTGCTGAAGGTAATGACATGCCCGCACCGGAGCCGCTTCTGCGGCCGGGCCAGGAAGAACCTGAGCCTGTCGCCGAAACGCACGCCTCCACACATGAGGTGGTGGATTTCTTCACTCGAATGAATAACCTGTAAGGGGGGCCCATGGCCGAGGGCAGTATCAGGGTCGGTAACGCCTACATCACCATCACCCCCGACCTGAATGAGGCACAGCTACAGGCTCAGTTGGACAAGGCGAAGGCTTCCATCGCCAGGTTCTCCGGAGAGCGGGAGCTGCTGGCCAAGCAGACGGCCCGGCTCGAAGCGAAGCTCCAGGCTTGGGTGACTGCCCAGTACGGTGCGGAAGCCGCGAAGCGTGTCGCGGCCGAGAAGGCTGCGATCGAGGCGCGCAAGAAGCTCTCCGGTACCGAGACAGCCAGCTATCTGAAGGCTCTTGGGACGGTGACCACCGCCCATGCGGCAGAGCTGGCCAAGCAGGAGAAGCGCCAGGCCGAATACTCCAAGTACGTCCGCACCTCCAACGAGCGCATCGCCGCGCAGGAGGCTAAGGACATTGCGGCCTCCGCGAGTGCGGTTCGCGCTGGTCTCGCTGCCAAGGAGAAGGCCCAAGCCGCCTTCGAACGCTCCGTCAAGGCACACAACGCGCGTGTAGCTGCCCAGGACGCCAGGGCAACTAGGGCCATCGAGGCCGCTGAGGCGGCGTCTCTCCGCAGGAGGGAGAGGGAGCAGGCTGCGTCTCTCCGTAAGAAGGAGAAGGAACAGGCTGCGTACGCGAGGTACGTCGAGGCGTCCAACGCCCGTATCGCCAAGGCAGAGCGGGCGGCTATTGCGGAGTCTGCTGCTGCACTGAAGGCGGCCCGTGCGGAAGAGGCCACTCTCCTCAGGGCCCGTGAGGCTCGGATCACGACCATGTCCCGGCTGGTCATCCGGCAGGCGTCCATGGAGGCCGCGGCGCAGGCCGCGGCAGCTCGTACGGCGCAGGCCGCTTATACCTCGGCGTTCAACACCCGCCAGGCTCAGATCCTCTCCACGATGGAGATGCAGCGGGCTTCTCAGCTCCAGGCCACTCAGGCGACCCTCGCACAGGCGAAGGCTGACAAGCAGGTCGCTCAGAACGCGATCAGGCAGAGCAATGACACCCGGAAGGCTCTGACCTCCAACGCACGGGATGTCAATAAGAGTTGGACGAAGGCCACCCTCAACATGGGTGGCAAGCTGGGCAGGCTCGGCACTCAGATGACCGAGTTCGGCCGCACGGTGCAGCGGTCGTTCGTTACGCCTCTGGCGGCGGCGGCCGGCGCTCTGTCGTACTTCGGTATCAAGGCTGCTGACTCGATCGTCCAGTCTCAGACTGCGCTGAGCAGTATGGGAGTTGGCGGAGCTGCCAGTCAGAAGCAGCTCGAAGAGCTTCAGCGGTTCGGTACCAAGACGCCTTACAGCGTCGAGGACATGTTCACCTACGGTGCTCAGTACACGCGCGCCCTGGCCACCCACACTAAGGGGTATTACTCCGAGGACGCGAAGAAGCGTGCGGAGGCAGCCGGAAAGGCGTCTCAGCAGGCTACCGAGCTGGTTGAGGCGATCGGCAACCTCGCGGCCTTTGGCGGCGTAACCGACGCCGCTCAGGTCGAGCGCGCCATGAGTGCTGTCGCCAAGTCGATTGACTCCGGCCGGGTCAGTGCTGTCACTCTCAAGCAGCTTGCCAACAATGCTGGCCTCCCCCTTCAGGAAATGGCCACGATCTTCGGCTTCACCGACCGTGCGTACTCGGAGAAGGACCTGAAGGCTAAAAGGGCCCTCGCCAAGAAGAAGGGCGTCACCCTCAAGTTCAAGGAGGGTGACGAGTACAGCGCCGCTGCTCAGATGCGTGACTGGATCACCGCGGGCATGCAGACCGGCGGCATCTCCGGTACAGCCCTTCACGACATGCTCATCGAGCGGGGCAAGGACATCGGGTCCGGCGACCCGAACAAGGCACCGGCCGAACGTCTCGGCGGTGCGACCATCAGCGCCCGCATCGCGAACATGGGAGAGCAGGCGAAGTACAGCCTTTCCGACCTGTTCATATCGCCCGTCGGCGAGGGCAAGAACAAGAAGTACGAGTACACGGGTGCGGGCAAAGCCCTCATGGGCACAAAGCACGTGGACAAGAACGGCAAGGTCACATACGAGGGCGGACTGCTCAACACCGTAAGCGACGTCGCCAAGGACCTGAAGAATCCCTCGGGCAAGGTGGTTCAGGAATTCTTCGAGGGCCTGACCACTTTCACTGACTGGATCAAGAAGACGGTCGGTTTCCTCAAGGACCACCCCGCCATCACCGACATGGTGATCAAGGTCGGGAAGTTCGCGGCCGTCATCGGGGCCGCAGCTCTGGCCCTGGGCACGCTTGCCAAGCTGTTCGGCTTCATCACCAAGGTGATGTCTCCTCTGGCCGGCCTCGTGAAGGGCACGGCCAAGACTGTCGGTCAGGCGACGGGTATCCGCTCCCAGACCGACGCTCAGAAGGAGGCGTCGGAACTCCGGGACCACGCCAAGGCCCAGGCCAAGCGGGACCGCAAGGAAGCCCGCGGAGCGGCCAAGGCCGCCAAGCGGGACGCCATCAGGGCGGCCCGGACCGAGTCCGAGAGTGATGAGGAGTTCAACGAGCGGCGGGCGCGGGCCAAGCGTGAAGCCAAGCAGGCCCGGAGGGCGGCTAACCAGAGCGCCAGGACCACCCGTACGAACGCGCGGAACCAGGCTCAGGACATCCGGCGCCATGGGCGCGACAGCACCAGCTACGCGGACCGCTACAGGGAGCGTCGAGCCAACCTCAGCGGTGGCGACGACCGGAGCGTTGCTACTCGTGCGGTGGACAAGATCCGTGGCAGGAACAGTCAGGTCGAGAAGATCGACCTGGACACTGAGGAAGCCAAGAAGAAGATCCGGGAACTGGAATCCTTCATCGAAGGCATGAAGTCCATCATCGACAGTGTTCGAAGCAAGGACTTCAAGCCGCTTGCCGATGAACTGGCGGGCAAGGACGGCAGCGTTCAGGCGATGGCCCAGAAGGCCGAGAAGGCCTTCAAGGACTCCGAGCGTGCAGCTGAGACCCTGAAGGGCCTCAAGCTCTCGGCTCTCAACAGCGAGTTCAACTCGGCCGCGGAGAAGGGCGACAAGTTCAAGTCGTCCACGCATCAGGGCGAGGTCGCTGTCTCTGAGCTGAATCAGCAGAAGCTCAACCACGTTGGCGGGGAGTTCAACGAGACGAAGCAGCGCGTCAAGCTCCTGATTGCCGCCGTGAAGAGCGGCATGACGGAACTGAACCAGCTCGACGAAAAGACGCTCTCCAACCTGAAGTCCCAGATCAGCAATGTGAAGGACGAGGCGGAGGACACCTCCAAGAAGGTGGGTTCCGGAGAGTCTTCCCTGAACAGCCGTATCGCCAAGCTCAACTCCCTGGAGACAGGGAAGATCGTCAAGCAGATCGACAACCTGAAGGAGAAGCTGAAGGACACTGCGACGCAGGCGACGACCCTCAACACCCAGTTGGGCAACATCTCGTCTCACGCGCCGAGCGGTAAGAACCCCAAGACCACCAAGCCGAAGAAGACCAACAGCGCCACAGGCGGCGTCCTGCCGGGCTACACCCCCGGCGCGGACGTGCATCACTTCGTCAGTCCGACGGCCGGCTCGCTCCACCTGTCTGGTGGCGAAGCGGTCATGCGGCCTGAGTGGACTGAGGCTGTGGGTCCCGGGTTCGTGAACCAGATGAACATGCTGGCTCGCACCCAGGGCTCCGCAGGAGTCCGCAAGGCGATGCGTTTCGCAGGGGGCGGCGTCCTCGGCAAGCTCGGCCTGGACCAACTCACCGACATGGTGAAGAACTTCCAGATCGGGCCTGACGTGCTCGGTGCGGTCAACACCATGACGATGGACAGCACGTCCCGCGGCCTTGGTGGTGCCGCTCAGAAGGGCGTCGTGGGCTCCGGCACTGATGGATCGCACTTCATCGGCCGCGACCTGGCCGACAAGTTCAAGGGCATCTTCGACTTTATGACCCGGGACTCCTGGGACATTCTGAAGAAGATACCGATTCCTGACGGCTGGACTCAGCTCATCGGCACTATCGGCGGGGCTATCGGCCCTACCGCAGGCACTCTTTTCTGGGATGACGTCTGGAAGGGTAACGGGAACGTCCTCGATCGTGGTGGGAAGTTCCTGAACGACCTTCTCAGTTGGGATTCCGTGAAGAGCGTCGTAGGGGATCTCTTCGGCGGTGCCTGGGACTCTGCGAAGTCGCTCGTATCCGGAGGAAAGGCCCTCTTCACTGACCCGATCGGGTTTGTGCAGGATGGTGTCTCCGGCATGTGGGACATGGCCGAGGCCGAGTACAACGGCGTAATCTCCATGGTCAAATCTGCTCGGGAAATCTGGAACAACCCGATGGATTATGCGTCTCAGGTCGTCGGGGATATCTACTCCACGGCGAAGGATTCCCTCCCGAACCTGAAGGGCCTTTTCGACTTCGGGGACGGAGGTGTCTCTGCTGTAAAGCCGGACATGGCCGACAAGATTGCTGCGATGATCAGCGAGCCTGGATCGGGTGACAATGTCACGCGATGGACTCCCCAGGTCAAAATGGCTCTGGCTCAGCTCGGACTTCCGGCTGACGCCCTGAAGTTGGTCCTTCACCGAATTGGCGTGGAGTCGGGCGGTAACCCGAATGCAATCAACAACTGGGACTCCAACGCTAAGGCTGGATACCCAAGTCAAGGGTTGATGCAGACCATCCCGCAAACGTTCAAGCGGTGGGCCGGACCGTACCTTTCGCGAGGTATTACCGACCCGATGGCCAACATCTATGCAGGCCTCAACTATGCCGTCCATCGCTACTCCGACTGGCGAAAGGCTCTTTCCGGTAACAAGGGATACGCCACTGGCACCGACGGTGCCGCTAAGGGCTGGGCCTGGGTAGGCGAGGAAGGCCCCGAGCTGGTGAACTTCGGGGGCGGGGAAACCGTCCTGAGTCACCGGGACAGCATGTTGTCTTCGGCCAGGGTGCGGAGGGGTTACGCCTCGGGCACAGGGTCCACACGCACCACTGGTGTGGCGGCCGACGCCGAAAAGGGCGTCTCGTCGCTGAACTCTGCGGTGAAGAAGCTCTACGCGATCATCACTCAGGCCTTCACCTCGGGGAAGATCGGTTCTGGCACCGCCAACTCCTTGAACAAGTGGTTGGACGGTCAGAACAAGGAGCTTCAGAAGCTCGTCAAGGCCCGAGCTGATATTGCACCGAAGCTCAAGGAAGCGAACAAGAAGCTCACGGACATCAAGAAGGATGAAGCCGATATGGCGGACTCCATCTCCGATAAGTCCAAGGGCATGAGGTCTTTGACGGACATCTTCAACGATTCCGGAATCTCGACCTCTTCGGCGCTGTCCAGCCTGAAGCAGCGCCTTTCGGCGATCAAGTCCTTCCAGAGCGACATCACTGCGCTGACCAAGAAGGGGTTCTCGAAGGAAATAATTGCGGAGATCGCGCAGGCCGGCCCCGAGCAGGGCGACGCCATGGCTAAGGAACTGCTGAATTCGACCGATGCTCAGATGGCCGATTTCAACAAGACCTATAAGGCCATCGGTACTGCCTCTGACTCTCTCGGTAAGTCGGTGGCAGGTTCCTACTACAAGGCGGGTAGGGAGTCGGCTCAGGCTCTTGTCGACGGCTTGACGGAGAAGGACAACAAGCTGAAGAAGGCTATCGAGGGGATCGCTGACACGATCACCAAGACGCTGAAGAAGAGGCTCGGAGTCAACTCCAAGACGCCTGTCTCATCAGGGCTTGCGGCGCTTCTCACCTGGCTCACCGGGGAGTCGCAGGCGGTTAAGGGTGGCGGCTCAACGAGTGCGACGAAAAAGAAGACGACGACGGTAACGACGACGTATTCAACGGACTCGAAGGGTCGGAAGGTCACCACGGTCACCACGACCGTGCGGGACCCCGCCAAGGGAACGACGACCACCACGACCGAGCGCACAGTGGGTGGAAAGACGACCACGTCCACCAGGACCTCGCACACCAATCAGTACGCCTCAGGTACCCGCTCCGCGGCTCCTGGTCTCGCCCTCGTGGGCGAGCGCGGGCGTGAATTGGTGGACTTCGGCCGCGGAGGCGCACGCGTCTACACCAACCGCGAAACCGAGGGGCTGTTGGGTCCGAAGTACGAAATCCACATCCACGAGGCCAGGTCCGAGGACACGTCCAAGGCCGTGATTCGTGCGATGCAGTACGCAGAGACGATGGCCGCTCTGTAATCGACAAGGAGTGCTGAATGCCAATTCCCGCAGGTCCGTACACCCCTGAGAACGGGGAGTGGACCAAGAATCCGTTCATCCCGATTCCGGAGGACTGGCAGCACACCTACGTGTCGATTCGAGGAAGCAATGGTGAGGGGGAGGAGATCCCCCTCACCGGCTTCCAGAACCAGTCATGGCCGGCGATTGTCCTTCAGCCTGGAGTCTCGGGCCTAGACATGCCTCCGATGGAGTTGCATGCCAACGACTCCCCGAACCTGGACGGCTCGATGTATCGAGGGGTACGGACGGCCGCCAGGCCGGTCCTCCTGCCCCTCTTCGTCTACGGCATCGACCGCAAGACCTCGCGAGCGTTCAAGCGGAAGCTGGCCGACGCGCTCAACCCTAAGAACGGGTTCTGCGTGCTCACGCTCGTGGAGCAGGACGGCGTGGTCAGGCGCCTTCAGTGCTACTACGTGAGCGGCATGGAGGGGAACGAGGCCACGGGCGCCACAGGGTTCACCTGGACCTCGTACGGTATCCAGCTCGTCGCCTACGACCCTTGGTTCTACGGAGACACCGAGACGGAAGCGCACTGGTCCTTCGGCCAGGCGCTCCCGTTCCTCGGCAACCCGTTCCTTCCGCTGAAACTGTCCAGCGGAACCCCGGCATCCGGCGAGCTGATCGTCACCAACCCCGGCGACATCGAGGCGTGGCCCGTGTGGACCATCACCGGACCCCTGAAGAGCTTTACCTTCACCGGCCCGGCCGCGCCGGGCAAGACTCCGCCGAGCTGGGGCATCCCCGCCCAGCCGGGTGGGGCTGATGCCCTCCAGGCAGGCCGGACGCTCACCGTCGACTGCCGTCCGGGCTACAAGACCATCACCGACGACCAGGGAACGAATTATTTCCCCCTGCTGTCGGCCAATCCGAATCTTTGGTCGGTGCCTAAGGGCACGTCGACCGTACAAGCAAATCTCGTATCGGGCAGTGGAACTCCAACCGTGAAACTGGAGCTTTTGCCTCGCTATGCGACGTACTGACATGAGGTGTATATGGGCTATCGCGTGGAGGTGCGAGACGCTTCGCTGAACCGGATAGGCGAAATTGACACGTGGGTCTCACTGGACCTCGTGGTCCGCTACTGCCAGCAGGGATCGTGGCAGCTCCTCATGGAGGCCGGCACGCCGCAGGCGGACATGCTCCAGAAGGGCGGCGGCGTCGCCATCTACCAGGACGACGTCCCCACGCCGATCCTCACGGGACAGATTGAATCTTTCCAGCACTACTGGACGAACGACCAGCACACGAGCGAAGGAAGCCTGTACTTCGGCGGGAAGTGCGACAACAAGCTCGCCTACAGCAGGCTCGCCTACCCCGACCCCTCCAAGCCGGTCACTCAGCAGTGGGCGCCCGACAGTGAGTGGACCAGCGGCCGGGCAGTTTCCGGCCCGGCTGGTCGCGTCATCCGGGACGAGCTGAACAAGGCTCTTGGTCCTGGCGCTCTTGCTGGTCGGCGGATGGGCAACGTCGTCTTCGACGACGACGTGTTCTTCGGCAAGGCCGTCTCGGACCATCTGATCTGGGACGTCATCGGGGCCAAGCTCGAATCCTGGGTCGACAACACCGCCGGATACCGCTTCGTCTGGGACCCCAACGGCAGGTGCATCAACCTGCACTTCTTCGCTCCGCGCGACCTCTCCGCGGACGTCCGCTTCAGCCGCGAACTCGGCAACCTGCGCGAGCTGACCTGGGCCCTGACGGCCCCGAGTGTCACGCGCGTCATCGTGGCCTGCCAGGGCGCTGGAAAGAACCGGTACCTGTATCAGCAGATCGACACCGAGTCAGAGGCCGAATGGGGATTGCAGATCGAGCAGTTCCTAGACCGGCGAGATCTCCCCATCAAGGCAGACCCGGCAACGGGTCTGCCCATCAAAGCCGACCTCTCTGTCACGGACGAGGCATTCAACACGGCCAAACAAGCCGTACTGGACGCTGCCACCGAGGCCCTCACCGCAGGTGCCAAGAACGGAAACTTCCAGCTGTACCCGATCGACACCCCGACCCTCAAGTTCGGGCGGGACTACTTCGTCGGCGACATTGTCACGGTCGCGATTGACGGGGTCGAGTACAAAGACATCGTGCGCGAAGTTTCCATCACCGTGGATTCGGGCGGACAGAATTCGACAGTCTCTCCGAAGATCGGAGAACAGGGCTCAGGTAACCCTCTCAACCTGTACAAGACCGTATTTGAAATGCGCGAGAAGCTGCGCAAGCTAGAGGCGAGGATGTAATGGCAAACGAGGTAAGTTACCCATTTTCCGCCGATAGTGCGGGTGGCGGATCGCAGATGATGTCTCAGGCTCAGTGGCAGTTCATGGCCCGAGTCTTCGGCAAGGACCGCGTGGACTTCCGTCTTGAACAGACGGCTATCGACGCCTTCGCCCTCCCCTTCACGGCTGCGGTGACTGGTGCCACGACTGTCACCGTCACGCCCGGTAGGGCCGTGGTCGGCGGCTTCTACTACCAGCTCACCGCGACGGCGACCGTCACCATCACAGCCAATACCGGCTCGACGGGCCGCATTGACCTGATCGTCCTCCGGGCGGACATGTCCGCCGGCTCGGTGAACATCGGAGTCGTCAAGGGGCAGCCCGCGGCAAGCCCGAAGGCTCCGGGGCTCACCCGCAACTACGGCGGTGTCTGGGAGATGCCGCTCTATCAGGTCACCGTCCCGGCAAACAGCGGCGCACTCAGCACCCTCGGCGTCATGCCGTTCGATGCCCCCGAGCACATGGCCGTGCCCTGGAACGCGGTTGCGTCGACGGCCTACCAGACCAACGGTTCGTTCATGATCGACATGGACTCGAATAACACGGATACGCAGACGGAATACTGGATCGGCCGCGACGGCAATGTGATCTCCCGTGACCTCTCCAAGCCCCGGAGCTACACCCCGGCCCTGGTGAACACGGCGGCCCCTTCCTCGTACACCAACAGGGTTGGCCGCTGGCGCTGGATAGCCCCGGGAACGGTCTATTTCTCCGTGGAGATCGAAAACCCCTGGGAAGACACCAGTCCGAACAGCGGCTCGACTCAGATGGGATTCACCCTCCCCACTCCTGCAAGTGGCGCGACTGGCCAGACCTTCACAGGAGTTCTGTCGAACCCGTACCTCGGAAACCAGTTGCCGAACTTCGTGGAAGTGGTGGCCAAGATCAACAGGGACAGTTCCAGCCAGTCAGCCGCTTACATGTTCGTCCCTAGTCCGGTCAGGACCTCTGACGGTCTGGACTTCCTTACGTCCATTCCTCCGGTCTCTAAGCTGACGATCTCCGGGATATACGAGGCGGCCACCTTCGCCAACTAACCCGCCACTCACGAAGCAGGCTCCACGGCATCGCCGTAGGGGCCTTTTTTCATGCCCTTACGGAGGTGCCATTTGGCACGCAATCTTTTCGGCGGCACAGCCGACTCAGTAGCAGAAGACATAACCGGTGCCCGTGTCCCCAACGCGGTGGGGACCGTGTGGTCCGGCCCCTCGGCCGGCGCCTCCCAGCTCACCGACCTCACCGACATCAGCGGCGCCCCGCTCCTCCAGCTCCAGGCAGATGCCAGCGGGTTCGTCGCACCCTTCTACGGCCCCGACGGGTACGAGCGTCTGTGGGTCAACTTCGGCGGAGGCCGGGTTGCCCTGGTCTCCGTCACGGTCGGGGACCGCCTGAACTCCCACCTCTCGACTGCCGATGCTCACGGGGACAGGGCTTACACCGACTCCTCGGTGAGTGCGGCCGTGAGCACGCACAACGCGGCTACCAAGGCGCACGGCATCAACGGGGCTGTCGTCGGCACGACCGACACTCAGACCCTCACGAACAAGACCCTCAACGGCGGTGCTCTCAGCGGGACCTTCAGTGGGGCCCACACCCTCAGTGGGGCTGTTTCACTCACGGGTGGAGGGACCCTGACGGGAACCTTCAGCGGAGCCCACACCCTGAGTGGCGCCCTGTCGCTTACGGGTGGCGCGTCGTTCACCGTTGCCGCTCCCTCCAGTTCGGCAGCCACAAGCTCTACGGCCGCTTACCGGGCCGGTGTTGTGGGGGAGGGAAGCGACCGCATCCAGATCAAGGGTTCCGGCCTCATCGAGATAGGGGACGGCACCGGCTCCAGGGACACGAACATCTACCGAGGCGGGTCCAACGTCCTTGCGACGGACGACCAGTTCCGAGTACAGCGGGTCGCAACCACGGATGCTGCGTTTTCCTCCCAGCTTGCCGCGGACACCAACGCACGCTTCTACACCGCGACCGACGGCAAGCACTTCTGGGGAACCGGCACTGCGGCCCAGGACACCAACCTCTACCGCTCCGGGGTAGGCGCCCTTCAGACCGACGGCAACCTCGTTGTCGGCGGAGAACTGACTGTCGTAGGCCCGACGACGTGGACGTCATATGTGCCGGTCGTAACCAACGCCGGGTCGGCTACATGGAGCCACATCATCGGCTGGTACAAGAAGATCGGAAAGATCGTCCTCATCGAGGTCTATCTCTCGTGCCTTGCGGCAGGGTCGGGAACCACGAACGTCACTGTTTCCCTTCCGAGCACGCCTCTTCGAGACGGCGACGGAGCGGCCTCCACCCGGCAGATCCTCCCCGGATACGCAAGCGGCATGGTGGCCGGGACGAACACCACCGTTTCCGGCTCCTTCACTGCTGTATGCCTCGCAGGCGGTAGCGGCGCGGTCATCGACCAGCTTCGCGGCCCCACGGATATCCCCGTGCGAGGCGAAAACGTCGGCGCGTCCACCGTCATGACCTTCCAGGGCTGGTACAGGGAGGCGTGATGGACCTGACGAACATGTTCGAATACGCCGGTATGGCCTCTACCGCCATCGCTGCCCTGGTCCTGATCAAGGCGGCATGGCGGCTGAACACCGCGCAGGTCTGGAAAGAAGAGGCCGAAGCCCAGCGCACACGAGCTGACCGGCTCCTGGACGAGCTGTCAGACATCAAGGACCGACTGACCAGGATCGAGGACGAGAACAAGAGACTCGTCGAGCTACTGAAGGCCCTCGACCCTGAACGAATCAATTCCCTCCGCCTCTAACCCGCGGAGACGTCACGTGCAGCCCGGCCATGACCGGGCTTTTTTCATGCCCGGAGGTATGACATGGCTAGTCAGGCAGCAAAGGTCCTCTCGATCGTCAAGGACGAAGTCGGATACCGAGAGAGCTACGAAAATGGTCACTGGACCAATCATGAGAAGTACGCCGCGCAGGTGCCCGGGATGGTGTGGGTCAGCACTGGGGGCTACCCCTGGTGTGCCCTGTTCGTCTCGTGGGTCGCTCAGAAGGCCGGCCTCGCTGGCCTCTTCCCGCGCTCCGCGGCCTGCTCGTACGGAGTGGACTGGTTCAAGAACCGAGGCCGCTGGAACGAGTTCCCGGCCATCGGCGCTCAGGTTTTCTTCGGAAAGAACGGCGGCCAGCACACTGGCGTCGTAGTCGCCTACGACGCGACGACCGTGACTTGCGTTGAAGGCAACACAAACAACAGCAACTCGGCGGAAGGCAACGGGGTTTACCGGCTGGTCCACAAGCGCAAGGACGCTTGGGTCTACGGCTACGGCTACCCGAAGTTCACCGAGGGCATCACCACGGCCGACCCTTCCAAGAAGGACAAGGCCGGTTACCACTACGCCGCTTCGGCGTCGGCCCCCAAGTAAGGAGCCCACATGAATGAATTCGTTTCCCGGCACGGCGTGCGGCTCCTGGCCGTGGCCGCCGCCCTGGTCCCTGTCCTCACCGTGCTCTACCCCCAGACTCCTTGGGAAGCACTCGCCGGCCTGTTCGTCGCCCTTCTGGGCGCCGGTGAGGTCGCACAGCGACACGAGGACCTGAAGACTGCCGTCGCGCTCGACACCCCGCGCGACGAGCTGAAGGCGCTCCGCGCCACCAAGGACTGAGGTAGAGGGGTCTACCTCGGGTGATGAGAGACAGGACTGCCCCCAGCCTTCGGGCTGGGGGCTTTTCTGCGTTTCAGCCCTCTGGCCATTCCATCGCCTTCAGAGCTTCCACCGCCCGAGTTGTCTCTATGTGCGCCCCGCTGATGACTCTGAACTTCTCATCAGCTCCGGGCGTATCCGAGGTGAGCGCGAGCAACCGCGAGTGCAAGTCCGCCTCGTGAAGTTCCAGGCCCGCAAGGATCGCGTCCTTGTGCTTCCGCAGGAACCCATCCGAAGCGGACATGCGATTCAGTTTGATGCTCAGCTCTGCCAGCGACTCTTCCATGGTCAGTGTCAGCCGTTGGCCTTGTGGTACGCCTCGCGGATCGAGGCGGGGACGCGGCCCCGGTCGTTCACCTCCAGGCCGTTCTGCTTGGCCCACTCGCGGATAACCGCCGTGTCCTCGCCGGCGGGCTTGGGGGCGCCTCGTCGGGCGCCAGCAGCGGCCTTCGTGCTCTGCTTGCGGCCCGCTTCAACGAACGGGGCGAGAGCCTTACGCAGCTTGGCCGCATTCTTGTCGTTCAGGTCGATCTCGTATGACTTGCCGTCAATCGAGAATGCAAGCGTCTCGTCGGCGTCGCCGCCGGTCAGGTCGTCGGTAAGAAGTACAACAGTTCTCTGAGCCATGACTTAATTCTGCCTTCTGTATCCGCGGGAAGTGTATGGAATCACACAATTACAGGGCCCTGGGCGCCAATCACCCAGGGCCGATCTGTCAGAACCTCGTCAGGACTCCGTCGACGTACCCGAGCGGGACAGCGTCCGTGTGGGGGGCCAGCCCCTCGGGGTCATCGTGCCGATAGTGGTAGTACTGACCTCGCTCGTTCTCGGCTAGGACGAGGGGTTCAGCTCCGCACTCCCTGCACTTGAAGAACGAGAACTCCGCCATGCTGGCGGAAGGACTCACATCACTCGGGCTTATCAATGTCAGCGACAAAGCCTGCCTCCCAACTCTCTGCGCTGCTGGGATTCTGTCACTCCCCCGTCCGCTTGTACTCCTCGCATCGGCGCGTCCAGTAGCGCCGGGCGGCCTCGGTGTTGGCCTCCGCCGCCAGCTCCAGGAAGTTGGCCGGCACCTCGTACTCACCGGACTCCACCGCGGGCTCGTCCTTCGCCGGCTCGACCTCGGGGGTGTCGAGCGGAGACCAGTGGATCTGAGAGGTGAGCGAGGCCGTCAAGAGGACTTCCTCCGTGCCCAGAGCACAGATGTCGTACTTGCCTTCTCCGGTGTAGACGATCTCCGCCTTGCGCCACGTACCCGGCTCGGGGTGCTTCTTGCCAGCCTTGCCACCGAACCACAACACTCGCGTCTCGGCACGGTGCAGGCCCGGAAGGCTGCCGACGTTCCGCAGCTCCCCCTTGTAGTGGGAGACGGGGCCGTCCTCCTCCTGGGGCTCGTCCTCGACGACCGCGGCCTCGACCTCGTCCGGCTCCTGGTCCTCGTCGTCGTCCAGGGCCTCGCCCTTGTAGATCTCGGCGAGCTGCTTGAGCTGCTGCCCTATGCCGCCCGACAGAGGAGCATTGACGTTCCAGACGCGGGAAGCGAGCTTCACGTAGTCGGAGCCGCCCAGGACCGTCACGTCCGCGTCCAGGATTTCCAGGTCAAGAGCCTGCTTGGCCAGCTCCTCAGGAGTAATCGCATCCGGGTCATTGACTCGCACGTCGTACGCGTCGATCTCGTCGTCAAGGCCGACAAGCCCGTACTTCGCGCTGAGGACCATCACCCAGTCCCCGAGAGCGTCTGCCGCCTTGCGGCAAGCCTTGTGATAGCTCCCCACGTACATCTCACCGGCCGCAGCGCGGTCCGTGTCCAACTTCTTGCCCCCACAAGCCACCAGGATGAGGCGCTTCGGCTCAGAGGCCGGCGCCTCTTCCTCCTCCGGAGCCTGGTCCTCCTCGCCGGTCCCCAGGTATCCGTTGATGAGTCGCTGAAGGCTCTCGTGGGTCTCCCCGTAGGTGTCTACGAACTTCCTCGCGGACCTCTGAATGCTCGGGGTCGGGTGGCTGCGGCCCCAGTACCGGGCCCGCTCCATGAGCCACGCGAGAGTTTCCGGCCTGACTCGGCCACTGATCCCAGTGCCCCAGTTCAGACCCGCTATGTCTGCCTTCATGGCGCCACTGGCACTCAGGTTCTTGATCTCGTCCTGGTACATCCCCGCCAGGCTCTTAGGCGCCTTGATCTGGGTGCGGGTCTCTCGCGGGTCATCGGGCCGGTAGTCCAGCTCGTGAGCCTTCAGGAACGACTGCCCGGCCCGCTGGTTGTTGCCATTGCTGCTGTTCAGCCACTCACGAGCGATGTCCAGCGCGACGCCGAGTGCATCGTTCGACAGCTCGATGTCACTGGTGACCAGGAACGACTTACCGGCGTACTCCAGCCGCTCCACCTCCCTGCGGCACGTCGTCCTCAGATCCCACCCTGCACTGGTCGTCGGTGCCATCTCCTTCGCCACGTACCGGCGAAGCTGTCCGGGCACGGTAACCATGGGCATCTCGTTTTCCTCCTGTTTTCGGGCATCAAAAAGGCCGCCTACGTCGTAGGCGGCCGAGCAACAGATATGGGGGGTTAGTCAATCCAGACTTCAGTCTCACTGACGACGCGGATGCGGCTCGCGTCGCCTCCCGCAGCCCTGAGGGCTGCCTGCCACACCTCGGGATGGACACGCAGCACTGTGACCGGCCCACTCGCTGGCTGATCCTTCGTACGGGTGAGAGCAGCCCGCCGGACCTTGCGGTCCCTGCGGGCCTGCTTCTCCTCCTGGTCCAGCCGAGCCCACTCCACCGCCGCACGCTGGGCGGCGGTGGAACTGAAGTCCTTCAGGCTCGGTTCCTTGTGCATGAGATCCCTCAGAGGAGATGGGCGAGCGGGTTAGCGGGCACGACCGGCGCCGCCGGGCGGGCAGTCACGGCCTTGACCCTCTTCACCTTCTTCGGCTTCTTCACCTTCTTCGGCTTCGGAGCCGGGGAGGTAATCACTCGCAGGTGGGGGCGCTTTTCAACCGTTTCCGTCAGCGTAACGCTGGGGGTCTCCTCCTGCGGGGCAGGCGCGGCCTCCTCGACCTTGGCCGGCTCCTCGGCCTTGAGCAGCCGGTACATGATCGGCTTGGCTCCTCGACCCGGCTGGTTCAGCTTGTAGACCTCGACAGTGTCCATGTCCTCAACCGCTTCCTTGATGGCTGCGGCACTGCCACGGGTTCCAAGGGCCCGGAGGAGAGTCGTGCTGGACGCCTCCCCGCCGTAGCGGGAGAGGACGTCCGTGATCAGCTCTTCCATCGTCTTCATCGGCTTGACCTCCCCCTGAAGAGCAGCGTCTTTGACCAACTTCTCCACACTGGTCATGGAGTACTCGACAAAGGCCCACGCCGCCTCGATCGCCCCTCGGCTGATCTCGGTGCTTCTCTCCGTGGCCGCCAGGACGGCGGCGATCCGGTGAACCTGCTCCGCGGCACGCTCCATGTAGGCCGCCAGCAGTTCGGGCATCTCGGCCATGCGGTCCTCGATGACGGCCCTCAGCTCATCGAATCGCTCACCGGCCTCGCTGCTGAACGAAATAACTCGCTCGTCGGTGATGGCCCAAACGTAGGCGTCCTTCAACGCCTTCCCGTCGGCGAACTTCGGGGTGTGCCGGTAGGAGAGCATCTTGGACCGCTCGACCAGGACCGGAAGCAGGCGGTTGAAGCTACCGCCCAGGGCGTCACTCGCGGATACGTACTTGGCCCACTCACCAGGGGTGATGTGCCCGTGAAAACCGACCAGCGGGCGAATTACGGTGGTGGTGCCTTCCTTCTTCGTGGAGTTGCTGATCGTCTTGCCGTCCCACGCCGTACGGAACAGCGTCGAGAACTTGGAGCATCGCTTCTGCGTTCGCAGGACGGAGGCCCACTCCTCCTCCACGACCATGGCCCGCCCGTCGACACCGCCCTCAGTGCCTCGCGTGTCCAGCTCCAGCTGAGACAGCTGGTCGACGAGCGCGGGGCCCGACCCGATACCGCTCTTGGTCCGCCCCTCCAGGTATCCGCCAATTGCCTTGTGGAGTACCTGCCGTGCGGTTCCGAGCGCGTAGCCCTTGCGGCCGATGGCCGAGCGGCCGGCGAGCACGGTCCACACGACGACCGGCCGCTTGTTCTCCAGGACCACCCGCCGACTGATCGCGGAGGAGTACAGCGAGAGGGAAGCGGCCCACACACCGATGGGGTCGGCCTCACTGGTCGGCATAGCGGCCTCTACCGCGTCGCCGAGCGGGCCGTACTTCATCTGGTCGAACGTAATCATTGTGCTGTTCCTTTTCTCGGTTTCAGGCTGCGGCGGTGTCGGGGGTGGACTTCAGAAGGTCGGCGAAGTAGCCGCGGAAACGCTCACCGTGCTCGTCGCACATGTCGTACTCGTCGCCCATGATGTTGATCAGACCGGCGGCCTCCTTCTCGACGCCCTTCTTCGCGCAGGCGTCGCACGTGCGGATTCGGATCTCTCGACGTGCCATGACGGGCTCCTTCTCTCGTATGACGATCTCTTGCGGGGGGATTTCTTCGTAGAACTCGCGGACGCTTTCCGGAATCTCCGGGAAGGTGTACGTGACCTTCGGTAGTGGACGGCGCATACCGGCGTATCGGTTGACGGGTGCAGTAAAGGCCCGCCGCTCGATGCGACGGGCCTCCTTCTCGCCCTCCTTCTCGTGGTAGATGTACCGGTATCCGTTCCAGATGGCCCCTGTCGGCTTCTTTTTCGCCGCTCGCCGGACCGCAGCGGCTTTCGCGGCCTTCTTGGTTCCGTACGCCTCGGTCAGCTTCGCCTTGACGTTCCGCGTGTGAGCGGCTTCGAGCTGGGCTTCGGTCTGGACTCGCCCTTCCATCTCAGTGCGGACGGTGTAGGAGACTCCCCACACCGCGAGAGTCGTCTCACGGAAGTTGCTGGGCATGAATGAATTACCTCCCCTGATAGTTCCAGCGCCCATGGAAAAAGCCGGACCCGATCGGGTCCGGCCTCGCCATCAGCTATGGAGCTACGTCAGTTGCGGCGGTCGCCCTTGTAGATGTCGCCCTCTACGTACGTGACCTTCGAGCCGTCAGGCGCCTGCATGGCGAACCAGTACCGGGCCTTGGACCACAGGAATCCCCAGCCGGCCTCGTCCAAGGCGTCGGAGAAGTCGTCTCCGTCTCCGCCCGCGTAGAAGCCGTCAGCGGCTATCGAGTCGTGCTTGTAGGGGTTCCGCTCCGCGGAGAGAATGCGGACCACGTCGCCCGCACTCTTGGCCTCCTTCAGCTCCGCGAGCTGTCCACGGACGGTGATCCAGAAGGGGTCAGTGCTCATGATTCGTTTCTCTCTCTCGTTTAGCCGTAGACAATTTCGCCGAGCGTGACCATCTGCATGACCTCGTCGGCCGTGGCCGCGTCGAAGTCCGCGTTCTCGGGGTCCTTCAGGAACTCGCGGCACTCCAGCTCCACGGAATCGGTCGCGTACTTCACGTCACCTTCCGCGAGTCGTCCCATGGCTCCGAGAATCATGGAGTGCGTCACCATGACGTTTCTCCAGTCGCTGTCGCCGTCGAGGACGGGGACCATTACGTGCCAGCCGTGCGGCGCGTCCTCCCGCCGGTCCCAGTCGGGCCGGACCGGCCCCCACCACGAATGAATGTCGAAGGACGATCCAAATATGTGGTCGTAGGTGTCCTGCTGCGTTGGCGTCATGTCCGCCAGAAAATTCTTTATTGCACTCACTTGTTCGCTCCGTACTTCTGACGCTCCCGGTTGGACATGACGGCGGGGCTGATCCACTGGAAGAAGCCGAAGCCGCCGAGCGTCTGCGAGAGGCGGGCGTGAAGCGGCGCCTTGTTGGCGAGGCCGTGATAGACGGCCATGTCGAACTGCATGACCGGGGGGTCGTAGTCGAAGGGCTCCGAGGACACACCCCCGTACTCGCCTTCGAGGGGCTTGCCCTCGTGGTCCAGGAGCGCCAGCTCGTACCGGTCATCGCCCGGCGTCCAATGGACGACGGCCACGATATTCATCAGGTTCTCGGGGATCATCCCCACGGCCATGTGCGTGTGCTTCACAGTCCCTTTGCCTTCTCGTATGCCTCGATGACCTTTCGCGGGATACGGCCCCGCGTGCCGACGAAGAACCCGTTCTCAGGGCCCCACTTGCGCATGTCGCGCATGAGTTCTTTGTGCTGTCGCCATTTCTCGGCAGCGGCACGGCTCTCAGCGGCTCTACGCTCGTCTTCTGCGCGTTTCTCGCGCTCTCGCGCCTCGCGCTTCAACTCCTCCGCTCTACGTTCCTTGTAGAGGGATATGAGCTGAGGGAAGAATTCCCGCTTCTGCCAGTCCTCGTGGCCCTCGGTCATTCCGAGCCACGGTTGCCGAAGGCACCAGGCGGCCACGTCTTCCGGGTCGTAGTCGAGATCCACGACGACCGGGCGAACCGGCGGAGGAGCTACGTCACTCATTTCGTGAACGGTGACAGCACCCTTGAGCTTCTTCTTTTTCTTCTTTCCCTTTCCCATACGTCTCCTCTCCAGCGGCCATGGGAAAGGCCCGAACACTGAACCTGTTCGGGCCTCTCGGCAAAGCGGCTAGCGAGCGATCAGGCGGGCTCTCACGTGCTTCTGCCACTGCGGGCGAAGGTGCGCCATAACCATTTGGCGCGCGGGCTCATCTCGCCAGACGCGCCGATCTCCCCAGACCCAGAGCATGAGGTCGCCAGCCTCGCGAGACACGGTCACCGTTGCGTTGTCGGCATCGCGGAAGGTGACCCACAGTTCGTGCCACTCGTCGCTCCGCTCGTTCAGCCACACCGTGTCGGCCTTGGACCGGGTATAGGCCGCCGTGGCGTCCGCGAACAGGTGGGCCACATCGGGCGTTATCTGAAATTCCATTACTTGCTCTCCTCCAGGATCTTGCGGGCTTCGGCCGCAAAGTCGATGAACGTGTCTCGGGCGTCGTACGCGTAGTCCTCGTCCATCTCGTCGTAGTCGCCCATTTCCCAGTCCTCACATGCCTGATCTCCGGGAATCGGGTCATAGGTCTCCAAGTTCTCTCGGAACGCCTCCTCCCGGTTCTCCTTCCAGTGCTTGTGTGCCTTGACCAGCTTTTCCAGGAACTTTCGATCAGCTTCAGCAGCGGCCAGCTTGCGCTTGACGTGCTTGGGGAACTTGCGGGACATCAGGCCTCAACCTTCTTGAGCTTGTGGAATTCCTTCACCTGAGCCCACCGACTACCTCTGACTTCGGGGGTCCAGCAGACGTGATAGACCGGATCGACAGAGGCGAAGAAGTCCTCTTCGACCGCCATCACTTTTCCGATCCGTCCGCGCCGTCTCGGGTGCGTGACGCGGTCGCCAATCTCGAACTTGTGGGACATGGCTTTCCTCTCTGTCGGTCGTCCGTGGCGAACGGCCGGGATTCCCGGCCGCCACCAAACAGGGACCGATAGAGGTCAGGCCGCGATCAGGTCGGCATTGAGTTCGAGGTAGAGGTCGTGGTGCGGGTCGTCGTCTTCGAAGTCGGAATGGGCGTGGCCTTCGAGGAAGGCGTTCGCGAGTTCGCTCAAGCCCACAGCGCGGAGGAGTTCGACCAGGGCGTCAGTCTCGGGGCACGTGAAGTGCCCGGCGGCCTCGACCGCAACGCAGCGGCCCCATTCGTCGTCCAGGTTTCCGGCGGCAGCGATGATCCGGCCGAGGTCGAAAAACCTCATGGCATGTGCGTCTACGGTGTTAGGCATCAGCTTGTGCATGAGTCGGCGAATGAAAGTGCGCATGGTGAACCCTTCTGCGTTTGGGCATGAAAAAGGCCCGGAGAGTGGCCGGGCCGCGAAGTGGGAGGGGGGGAGCTGCTAGTAGTCGCTGCTCAGGACGTAGATCGTCGATCCGGAGTCGCTGCGGACCTGGATCGTGTGGACCGCGCCCCCGTTGATGTCGCTGTGTGCCATGTCTTCCGCGATGGCGCCCAAGTGACTGTCCTTGATGTCCTGGGGGATGTCCTTCCGCTCTTCGAGCCGTTCGTAGTGCCACTCCGAGACGGCGCGGACTTCCGACCACTCGTCCGACGTGTGGAGGAGAGCGTCATCGATCAGGTCCGGGATCTTGTCCGGCTCGTGACCGGTACCTAGGAAGTAGGCCACCACCGCGGAGGGGTGCTCGCGCAGGAGGCCAGCGATCTCGGCAACGCGCTCGATGGACTCGTACTCCGAGAGGCTGACGCCTCCGAAGCCCTCGTAATCGTGGATCGCCCATTCCTCCGCCGCGTCCCCGTACTTCAGGAAGAGCGGGGACTTCTCCAGCATCGCGGCCACCTCTTCGTGGATCGCGTCGGCGTCCTGGTCCGCATCGATCCACTCGCCATGGAGGGTGCCTGCGACGTAGTCAGCCAGGCTCGCAACGTAAATGCTCGGCACGTTCAGACCTCTTCTATCTTCCGAACCCGCATGGTGTGGAACGGGTCCCTCAGTTCCCAGTCCCCGTGCTCGTCGCAGTACGACGTGGACAGCCACCTGCGGTGCCCGTATCGCTCCATGTCGATCCAGCGGGTTGCGGGCGCCTCGCACCACAAGGAGTGGCAGCCGACCCGGTCATCCGGCAGTGTCTTGGTCTGCGAGACGCTGCCCGCGGTGCTTCCCTTCCCCATCAGAGTCCCCTCTCGCCCTTCCACTCGTTCACGTCCACCGCGTAGTTCTCCTCGATGACGTCCTCGATGGTCGCGGTCATCTCGGACGCGAGGATGGTCATGGTCGCGTTGACCATGAGTGCGAGGATTTCCTCCTGCTCGTCATCGATCTCGAATTCGTCGAGGATCATGCCCATGGCCGCATCCACGGCCTCGGACACGTAGTGCTCGGTGTAGGTCCGCACTTCGCTCATCTCGTCACCACTCCCACTTGCGTGCGTCGTCGGGGTTGATCCAGCCCTTACGGCCGGACACGTCTTTGATCTCGATCAGGCCGTGCGCGGTGTACCGCACGACCCGCACCGGCTCCCGGCACAGGGAGCTGCGGTCGTAGATGATCTGGTGCCGCCTGAACGTCTTCTCGCTCACTTCTTCTCCCTAACGGACGCGCTTGGACTGGTTCTTGTAGGTGCGCCAGATCTCGGCTTCGACCACCGGTCCGCGACCGGTGAAGTTGTAGTCGAAGGCCGTGCGGAAGACGTAGTCACGGAGGATCTTCAGCGTCTCCGTACGCGACTCCGTCGCGGTCTCACGGGAACGCAGGTTCCGCCAGACGATCGTGTAAGGCTGTGTCGGGGGCTTGCCGAACTGGACGTTGCCAACGGCGTCAATGCGAACGGTCACAAAAGATTCCTTCCGAGGACGTACGGGCAGGGAGCTGCACCTCGACGCCGGCCGAGGTGCCTCGCCCAATCCAGACGTGCTCAGCGCAGGTACTTGCGCTTGTAGAGGTTCAGCTCGACGAACACGGGTGGGAGCCCGTACGAAGCCGCGTAGGTGACCGCTGCCGCGTATGCGTCGAAGCGCCGGTGCCAGGCCGGGCCGATGTGAGCGATGTACATGCGTTCTCCTCAGACCAGCTCGGGGATGACGTGGTTGGCTTCAAGGCAGTCGAGGAGGACACGCGCCATGTACTCGTGCGTGTGAGGCATCCCGCTGCGCAGGTCGGTGCCCGCGTAGAACGGCTCGTCGTCGCGAAGCACGCGGTAGTACCAGTCACCGTCGTACGACTCGCCCACGCCCCCACCACCGGCCTTCGCGATCTCGACTTTCAGGCCGGGACGGTCCTCGGGCTCGTAGACGAACTCCGCCTCGTAGTCCCACCGCAGGTGACATGCGCCGTGGTATCCACACCCGGAGCCGTCGCAGTAGCCCGTGAAGCAGTGCTGCGTTTCCGCGGGGTTGCACTCGTCGTTCTCGCAGCCGTCGCACTTGAACGGCTCGTCGTCCAGCGGACCGATGTCCGAGACGCCGCAGCAGTCGCAGTTTCGGTATCCGTGCGGCACGTCCCGGCCGCTGATGACCTGCGCGGCGGCGCGCTTGAACGCCTGCTGCTGGTGCCAGGACATGTCGGAGTAGGGCAGGGTCATGATGTTGAGCCTTTCGCGTATCCTGAGACGCGAAAGGCCCGGATACCTCTTATATCCGGGCCTTTCACTTACCTACCTACGGGACTTACTTGGGCATGAAGAAGCGGAGTGGTTCGGGCCTGCCGAACAGGCCGCTCTCCGTCTGCCACTCCCACCACGCACGCTCATCCCGCTCCAACAGGATGTCGCTGATCATCTGCGTGGTGAACTTGTGCCAGTCCGCCTCACCCTTGGCCATGTGCACGTAGTCCGCGCACAGTTGGGCCGTGGTCCTCTTGCGGAGGTGCTGAGACAGCAGTTCCGCGTTTATGCGTTGGGGCATGTCGCCCTTTCACTACACCGGCTTCGCACGACGCTTACCGGATTCCGCCAAGCCCCGAAGGACATGACGGGACCCTGAGAGAGTCAGCGGCTGAACAGGTAGTAGTTCTTGGCCGGGATCAGTCCGCCGCCCATGGCGACGGTGCCGCGCACCATGGGTTGGGTCCGGCGGGTGAGTTCAGCCTCAGCACCCCAGCGGGCAAAGTCCTCGTCGGTGTTGCTCTCACGGAATGCCGCGTATGCCTTGCGGTCGTTGATGACCACGGTTTCCTCCCGGGTGTGGTGTGTCAGTGGTTGTTGGCGAGCCAGTCACAGGCGGGCTGGAAACCCTGGTCGCAGTCGTCCTGCTTGGAGTCCGCGAAACCGTCGTTGAACGACGAGACGGGGGGCGCGTGAGCGGGCTCGGGTGTGAAGCTCGCGGCGCCCATCAGGGCCGCGACGGTTACGACAGCGGCCACCAGGCCGCGACGGATACGCGGGTTGCGCATGGTTCTCCCTGAGATCAGTGATAGCACAGAATCCCCGAACTCAACTTTTCGGGTATGGGTGTGCGTCAGTACAGATTGCCCATGCGGTCGACCGCGACCGCCTGAAAGGCGCCCGTGATGACGTTGCGGCACAGGTAGTGCCGCTTCCCGTGGGCGTCCCTCATGGCGGTGCGGAGCTGCCACACACGACCGTCGTCCATGCCCCGCACGTGGCACATGCGGCGCAGGTTGTTGAACATGTCTCGCTCGAAACGCATGGACACTCCCGAGTTGGTTTTGGGCAGGGCACTGCTCACGCAATGGTGAAAGCGCACGAATGAATTCATTCGTGCGCCAACATCACTGAGTGCTCAGACCAGGTCGAGCGGGATGGACGTCACGGTGCTGTTCCCGAAGCCCCACTTGGGGTCCGGGTACCGGGACCCGTAGCCGCTCATCACGGGCTCGGGCTTGGCCACGATGGGCAGAGTCCTGACCTGAGGCCGGCGTCGTCCGGCCGTGAACACGAAGTTCCAGCCCTTGCGGAAGTCCTGGCGGTTGAGACGGAAGTGCTCCAGGAGCACAGCGAGCGCCTTACGGCGCATGTGGGGGCGAACGTTGGCGAGGGAGCGGGTGCAGATCTGCATTGGTACCTCCTCAGGTACTGGAATCCCCGAACTCAACTTTTGAGGCAGGGTTAAGCTGACACGTACTTCTTCAGGCGGTCCGGGACCTCAGCCACGAAGTGGTTGCCGTGGACCCGACGCCCCTTCGGCTCTTCCTCACGCTTCTTCCTCTTGGGCTTGCCGCTCATGACCCGCTTGACGTCCACCGGAGCCTTCACCTGCCGAGTGCCGGGCGTCTGCGGGCGCAGGTTGGACACGGGGAGCTGGGCACGCTGGCGCTCGTTGTGGCCGAACACGTCCCCCGCGTCGGCCTGGTCCACTCCTGCCACCATGAGGTTAGCCAGGCCGCTTACCGGGCCGAGCCGCTTCGGAGCCCCCAGGGGGCGCAGGCCGCTCACCTTCTGACGCATGGCGGACTTGTGGTCCGCCTCCAGGGCACGCCTGCGCATCTCATCCGTGATGCCCTTCGGATTGGACTTGAAGCGGGCACGCTTCGCCTCACGCTCCGCCTGGATCTCGCGCTGTTCCGCGTAGTGCGCCTGGCGCTGTTTACGGGTCATGTGGGCAACGTCCATGTGCCACCTCCGAGTTGAGAATTAATTCGTGTTGCACGGACAAAGGGCAATGCGCATGTCAGACATGCACAAAGCCCACGGCCCGTGCGGACCGTGGGTTAGGTGTTTCGTGTCTGGTCAACAGTCCAGACGCCGCTTACGCGGTTGCCAGTGTCTCCCCGCTCGCGCTCCCGCTTGCCCTCCTATGGCAAGCCTCACTGCGCATTAGTCCTCGCATCACGTTGTCTAGGTTTACAACCCGAAGGCCGTCGTCCCTCACGTGATGGCCCCAATGGGGGCCGGGTGCCAATACTGGCGTTGATTTAGCGTGCGCTGTCGTGTCATCCCCGCTCCGCCGTATTAGGTACGGGCGCTTAGGTACGTGCCGGGTACACCCGGGCTTCTCTGCACACGTCGGGCAGCGGCACCACCTTGCATGGCTTGCAAGGGGAAGCCTCCCCGGTGCTACGCACCGGATACGCCCTTTCTCACAGGTTGGGCCCGTGCCCGCTCGCCACCACCTACCAGGACCGCACCGCGTTCGGTTTAAGCGCACTCGATTGGTCTTACCCAACCTGCCCCCTCACGGATGAGGTGAGTTCCCACGGGATGTGGGAAGGGGTGACGCGCCCCGCGTCTGTTTGAATCCTGGCGGTTTGGTGGCCAACAAGTCGACACCCGCACCGCTATACATGTGGCACCTGCGCCGCTCTCACCGGCGCACCCACGGCGAGCCGTGGAGCCAGGGCATACGCCCGTTCTCAATGTCACGTGGCCTGTGGCGCTTCATCGCTTGCGCTCCCCGCCGGGCACTCCCGCTGCGCCCCCCGTGTTGCGGGGCGTTGCGGTGACAGACAGAACATTGGGGGATCCCCGAACTCAACACCAACTTTTGAATTCCTGACGGTGCGTCGGGCATTTGAATTCATTCAGACAAAGGGGCACAGAAGAGCCAAGCTCAATTCCGGCATTATTGGATAAAGGCAGGGATATGCCTGTGAGGGGCGTCACATTTAGTGGCCCCTGAATATGCGCCCATAGTGGACACGTCTAGACCAATTTCAAGAGAGGTCTAAACCAATTTAGCTAGGTAGTTAGCCTAACTAGTTATTGACCCGTTATTAAAAAGGGCCTTTTGTAATCGTTCTGTGCACCCAACCGTGATGAATTCGTTACCGAATTCACTCACTTATGCAGCCAAGACATCGGGTCAATTCAGACATTGATCCACCGTCAGTTTGCTATTCGCATTAGCAGGTCTATACCATTTGCTATTTGCGATTCGCATAAGCGTGGGTGCGAACGCGTTTGCTATTCATTTGTGCATCGTTTGCTATTTCCCCTGTCACTACCCGGCCACATAACGTGAGCCTGAATGAATGAATACACAGGGTGATAGCTATTTACGGGGAGTCATCTGAATTCACGGGGAATTTAGTTAACTCGACGTAATGTCACGCATACGGGGGTAATACTTTTATACATTCAGAAAGGACCCACCGGGGGTGCTGTCCTTCGATCGTGTACGAGTATGAAACAATCGCCCCTTCGGGCAATTTATTCATTCCCTGACACGACCACTGGCCTGCCGAGACCGACCAAAGGTCATCCTAGCATGGATCAAGGCCCTATACCTGTGACTTGAGTCTCAGTCTTGGGGGGTTTGGTCACAGATCGTCCCGTTTGACACCGACGTCTAAGTGTAGGCGGTTGGGTTTATACCCTCCCAACCGCACTCACAGGAGGGGTTGGCCCCCTCCCCCGCAGGAGGGGGCCGGCTGCTACTTGCTGACCTCGATCACGTAGGCCCTTGCGAACCAGGCTCCTACGTCTGCACTGTGAAGGTGGCCTGAGATGGCCCTATCTCCCTCTACTGCCATGACTGAATGAATGTGAACCTGGCCATTAGTGATCTCACCGGTACCAGACATCTCCGCGGGGAGAGCGTAGTTAGTGACGATGTCCTTGGAGGCATCGTCTTTCGGCATGGTAGAGACGGTAAAGGCGTCCACTGCTCCGATGAGTGAAACAATTGCCCCGTTTTGAATGCCCAGGGCTTTCACCTGCTCTGTAATTCCTGCGATCAGCTCATCATTCTTGACTTCGATGACATGCACTACATCTGCTCCTGGATCAGTAGAGGGCTCAGATCACGCAAAAGCTCAGCAGAGCACCAACGAGCCCCGGCATCTCGGGGATTTCGGGCCTCTGCTGCCAGTCTCGAAGCCATGAAGGGTGCCTCGGCCGGCATCGAGAAGGGATCGGCCACCACCAAGGCGGCCTGGGCGAAGTCCAGGCCACATGTACGTGCCAGGACAGCCGTCTTGTAGAGGCCCAGGGCCTCTGAGTCGTGTCTCAGGGAGCGAGCTACTCGGATTGCTTCGTCCTGCCCAGGCATCTTGGCGAGGATGCCTGCGGAGTTGACCCTGAGGACGGCGTCGGAGCCGTCTTCCATCCAGCCGCGGAGGCGTAGGACCGTGGGACGGTCCACCAGGGCCGCAATCACCAGATCAGTGCCGTGGGTTGTCTGTACGGTCGTCAGAGGGCCGGCGTCGGCCCCGGCCAGACTCGACACCAGCTCGGTGGCGGCTTTGCCGTGCGTTGCCGCCAGTGCAGTCAGGCTCATGAAGGCTCTGCGGTTCACCCTCGTGAGGGTAGCCTCGGCCTCTAACACCGTGCTAGGTACACCGAATACCGATGCCAGGTGGGCCAGCCAGTAGCGCCCAGGGACGACTTTGCCGCGCTCCCAGCGTTTCACCATGTCTCTGGCGGCTGGGGCATCTTCGCGCCCTGCCGCAGTGTTGAGAGCTTCCCCTAACCCGAGTTGAGACAGTCCTTTGGACAGCCTCAGGTCCCGGATCAGGTCCCCGATCGCCATGCGGCGATTATGCCCCCTCAGATGCCCCTCCCAAGCTGGTTGCGCTCAGGTAGACACAGAGGGTGAGCAAACCTCAGGGGAGATTCGTTGTGACGAGTGTGAGCGCAGAGCAAGACGTCGACGGCACCCCCCTCGACGTCGAGACGATCACTGCGACCGTCGAACTGACCTGGGAGATGAGGCTCGACACATCGACGCGCGTCGAGATCGACCAGAAGACTGCCCTCCTGATCGGGCACTTGAACCTGCTCGCCGAGGAGTGCCGGACTCTCGACAGGGAGAAGTACCCGCGGACTTGGCTGCTGCTGAAGTCAGTGGACAGGCACCTCGCGGGGGCCTCTCGGGCGGCTCGGTACGTCCTTGTGCACGACGCCTACCACTACATGCGGGACGCGGCCATTTTCACCAGCGCCCTCCTCAGCATGTACCGGCTCGCCGCGGAGAAGCAGTAGGCCATAGCCTGAATCAGGGAACCCCCCACACTGAACCTGTGGGGGGCTCTCTGCATTTCCGGCCTAGATGGAGAGCTGGAAGGTTCCGGCCTGGGAGGTCTCCGCGGCCGGTATCTCGGCACGCTTGATGACCTTCAGGTAGCGGCGGGCCGTACGGGGGGCCCGGCCGAGTGCCTTGCCGAGAGTCTCGGGGGTCACGTCCTTGCCGGCCTCTTCAAGGCTCTCGATGGCCGCATTCACCTCTTCCTCGGTCAGCCCAGGGCGACCGGGCTTGCCCTTCCGACGCGGCCCCTTGGCCGAATCGTCGTCGGCCTCGAACTCGTCGTCGGCCACATCCTCTACCTCGACCTCCGACGCGGTCGATTCAGGAGCGGCGGCCATGTGAAGCATGTGGAACGCGACTATCGGCGGGATGGCCGAAACGGCGCCGACCAGAATCCACGACGTTCCCATGTAGTCGGCCCTGATCCAGTGGGACACGTCCTGAGCAGTCAGGGCCAGGGCGAGAGCGGCCACGGCCCCTACTTGGGCCGACTTCCGGTTCGGCAGGCTCAGGCGCTTGGCCACGTCCGCTATGACGGCGGAGCAGGCCGCATAGACGGACACGCAGACCGGCATCCCCCAGGCCACATTGAGGGTGAACAGGCCGAACATGCTCACGGACTCCCACCCGGCCACTTCGGCGAGGTGGATCTCGCCGGGGATGGACATCAGGAGCGCGGTCAGAAGGACCACGGGGCGGCCGTATCTGAAGACGACCTTCGCGTACGGCGGCAGGTCGACACTGACAGTGGACATAACTCTCCCTTGGTTGGGGGTCAGGGTTTTTGTCACGCGGCTGCGATGAACGAGGCCGCGCGGTTCATCTCGGCCTGGCAGTTTCGGCAGACGCCGCCAGAGTGGCCGAGGGGGAATATGGCCTCGCAGACCTCGCAGTGAGCCCGCTCGACGGGAGCTGCTGCCTGCTGAGAGATAGCGGCCCGCACCGGCGTGAAGTGGGTCAGCCGGTGAGAGATCAGGGCAGGGACGGAATCGATCCGCTCAGGCAGGGCCGCGGTGAGGCACTGGAGGATCTCCTCACTGCGGTAGTCCTCACGGAGCCACGGCACCACCTTGGGGGCCAGGCGCTCGATCTCCTGGTCCGTGAGGCGCAGGCTCCGGTTCCCGCTCAGCCGCATCAGGATGCGGCGGGCCTCCTTGGCCATCTCGCGGTTGATCTTGCGGACGAGGTTCTTCTCCCCCTCCCCCTGCTTCTCGTCGCCCTCAGGAGCGAGCGGAGCCGCTTCCTGTCGCTGGACGGGGATGGAGGGGGTAGTGATGTCTTTCTTGCTCTTCGTCTTACTCCCTATGGGAGAGCCGCCGACGGGCTGACCAGTCGGGGAACCGACCGTCGGGAACGTGTCAGTCGGAGATTCAGGGGTGTCCGTGACAGAGGTGACGGTGACCCACTTGCCCGAGCTGGGATCCTGGAGTTTGGCGCGCTTGACGTAGCCAGCGGCTACCAGCTCGTTCATGGCCTTGGAGACAGTGCGCCGGCCATTGGAGACCTTGGCGCACACTGAATCGACCGTCGCACCAGCGCGGTCAGGGAGGGAAAGCAGGTACGTCAGCAGGCCCACGGCCTCAAGAGAGAGGCCCGCGTACCGGGCTGCCACGTTAGGTATCTGGACATAGCCAGAGGTCAACTTGCTACGATGAACGCGCATCGAAGATTGGTCCTTCGGTGTACTCGACCCCCAAGAGGTTGCCGCCTCGCGGGGGTCTAAATTTTTGGCCCCCCAGTTGAGTTCGGGGGGTTGAGTTCGGTGGAACCTAGCACGGCCCCTCAGGGGCCGGTCAAGTCTTGATCCACACGTCGTACCCGGAGCCGGGGACGAGTCGAGCGTCGCGGCGCTTCGCGCGTTGTTCGAAACCTCCAGACGCGCTCGGCCATGATCGATACCGTTAGCCCATGGATGTTGGGGAGGGCAGAACGGTCGGAGGCCGCCGCATGGCACGGCCTTCCCAGGAGCCTGACTCAGCTGCCAAGTACCTGCTGAACACCTTGGCCAACATCGCTGCATGGCGGGCATCGGAGGCTTCCCGGCGCCCGGCCAAGGACTGCGCGGCCGAGGTGGCGGTGCGCCTCACTCCCGCGGAGCTGGAGCACGTACTTCGGCTGCTGGCTGACGAGGCCGGCCCCCGGTCGGAGGCCATACTCCGGGCCGTGAGCAACGACGAGGAAGAGCGCCTGGGGGACGTTTCCACAGGTGAGTGGGTACCTCACAAGGCTAGTGATGTACTCTCTGAGCCACATTCGTCGCACCCGTCCTGATGGGACTCGACCCGAATCTCGCGATCATGATGTCCGGTGTCGCGACGGTCATCTTCCTGCTCTCCACCCGCGGCCGGGTGCCCAGCTACCTGGGCTGTTCGCTCTCCTTCGTGGGCGTCGCCGCCGTGATCCGCGCGCAGGGCGGCACCAGCGCCACGGTGACCGGCGCGTGCTTCGTCGTCGGCGTCGCGCTGTTCCTGGTGGGCCTGGCCGTCCAGCGGTTCGGGGCGAGGATCATCCACGCCGCGATGCCGCCGATCGTGACCGGCGCGGTCGTCATGCTGATCGGCTTCAACCTGGCGCCGGTGACCGCCTCCACCTACTGGCCGCAGGACCAGTGGACGGCCCTGCTCACCATGCTGGTGACCGGCGCGGCCGTGGTGTGCCTGCGAGGCTTCTGGTCACGCATCGCGATCTTCCTGGGGCTGCTCTTCGGTTACGCCGTCTCCTGGGCCTTCGACCGGATCTTCGGGCGGATCCACGCGGCGGACGCGAGCGGCAAGGTCACCGACCACTGGCGCCTGGACCTCTCCGGGGTCGAGCAGGCCGACTGGATCGGACTGCCGTCGTTCCACGGGCCCTCCTTCCAGTGGTCCGCGATCCTCGTCGCCCTGCCGGTGGTCATCGCGCTGGTCGCGGAGAACGCGGGGCACGTCAAGGCCGTCGGAGAGATGACCGGAGACCCGCTGGACGACAAGCTGGGCACCGCGATCTCCGCGGACGGCGCCGCCTCCATGCTCTCCACCGCGGTCGGCGGCCCGCCCAACACCACGTACTCCGAGAACATCGGCGTGATGGCCGCGACCCGGGTCTACTCCACCGCCGCCTACTGGGCCGCCGCCGGCTTCGCCCTGCTCTTCGGACTGTGCCCCAAGTTCGGCGCGGTGGTCGCGGCGATCCCGGGCGGTGTCCTCGGCGGCATCACCGTCATCCTCTACGGCATGATCGGCCTGCTCGGTGCCCAGATCTGGCTCAACGCCCGGGTGGACCTGCGCAATCCGCTGAACCTGGTGCCCGCCGCCGCGGGCATCATCATCGGCATCGGCGGCGTCACCCTGAAGTTCACGGACAACTTCTCGCTGAACGGCATCGCGCTGGGCACCATCGTCGTGATCACCGGCTACCACGCCCTGAGGGCGATGGCCCCGGCCCACCTCCGCCAGGAGCCGCTGCTCGACTCGGGGACCTCGGCGTACGACGGGCCCGGGGATCAGCCCGCCAGCTCATAGGCGTACTCGGCCGAGAAGGTTCCCGGTTCGCCCCGGCAGCCGTCCGACTCCCCCGGCGGCTTCACCCACAGATAGGCGTCGATCCCGGCCTCCCCGGTGCTCAGGGTCGGCGCCGGACCGATCCTGCGGCCCGGCGGATCGCACCACGCTCCGCCGGGGGCGGCGCCGTTGCCGTTGCGGCTGGTGTCGATGACGGCACCGAGGCCCGAGGGCCCGCCCAACGCGGCGAGGACGTGCCGCGCGTAGGCGATCTCGTCGTCCGTCCGGTTGAAGTTGGAGACGTTGGTGAAGACACCGTCGGAGGAGACGGCGGAGGCGGCGCCCGCCCGCCGCAGCAGCGCGGCCTGCGCGGCCGCCGGGTTCCAGTCGGAGTTGCCCGCGTCGTAGTAGACCCGGGCCCTGGGGTCCGCCGCCTTCAGGACGCGTCCCGCGCGGGCCAGGGAGGCGAGGCGGCCCGCCCGCTCCGGCCCGGTGAGGCAGTCGGACTGGGCGATCGAGTCGGGCTCCAGGACGACGACGGCCTCGCGGGAGCCGAGCCCCGCCGCGAAGCCGTCGATCCAGCCGTCGTACGCGGCGAGGTCGGGCGCCCCGCCCTCCGAGGCCCCGCCGCAGTCGCGCCGCGGGACGGCGTACGGCACGAGGACCGGCACCCCGCCCCGCTCGGCGGCGGCCGAGGTCACGGCCTCGACCCGCGCGGTGATCGTGGACGGTGAGAAGTCCGCGAACCACACCGCGGCCGGGCGGTCGGCGATCCGGGACGCGATGACCGCGCGCCGGGGGTCACCGGGGTGGCCGTCGACCCATGCGCGCACCTGGGAATCGGGGTGGCGGTAGAGGAGGGCGGGCCCCGTCGCGGCCCGTGGCCCGCCCTTGCCGGGCGAGGGATCGGCGGCCGGTTCCCGGGAGGCCGAGCGCGAAGGGGACGGCGTGGCCGAACCGCCCGCCGCCGTCCGCGCACCGGACGGCAAGGGGGCGGACGAGCGGGTCACCGGCGCTCGGGCCTCCGGCGACGGGCTCCCGTCGCCGAGCGCGGACACGGTCCCCGTCACGGTGCCGGCCACGACCACGACCGAGGCGACGGCGACCATGACACCGCGTCCCACGGATCTGCCGCGCTCCGCCCCGCGCTCGACGAGCCGTCGGACACGCAAGCCTGACACGTACGGTTCCCCCGCTCCGGCCCCGTCCGCGTTCCCCCGTTCTGGGGAAGCCGTCGGCCCGGCGGCACGCGGGCCACCCTAGGACTGGGACGCTGCCCCCATGGCGCAGTCGGCACAGTTCACCACTCCCGTTGACACGGTCGTCGCCCGTATGCGCGCCCTGGACGCGACCCTCCCCGAGCGTGACGGACTCGCGGTCTTCAACCGCGTCTACCTCACGGTCACCGAGGAGTTCGACCGTCGTCTGGACGCCGGGGTGTTCCCCGACCGACGGGCCGCGCGGACACTGGACGTGCGGTTCGCGGAGCGCTATCTGGCGGTGGCCGAGGAGGGCCGGGCGCCCGCCTGCTGGCGGCCGCTGCTGCGCTTCCGCCGCCATCCGGGAGTACGCCCCCTGCAGTTCGCGCTCGCGGGCATCAACGCGCACATCGGGCACGATCTCGCGCTCGCCGTGGTGGACAGCTGTCGTACGCTCGACTGCGAACCGGCCGACCTGGAGGACGAGTTCGACCGTGTGGGCGATCTCCTCGTCTCGCTGGAGGAACGCATCCGCGAAGAGCTGATGCCGGGCCCCGACCTGCTCCAGATCGCCGATCCGCTCACCCATCTGCTCGGCTCCTGGAGCCTGGAGCGGGCCCGCGAGGCGACCTGGGCGGCGGCGCGGGCCCTGTGGGCGCTGCGCGGGATCCCCGACCTGGCCGAGGAGTTCGGCGACCGTCTCGACGCGGCGGTGGGCCTGGTCGGCCGGATGCTGCTCACTCCCCTGCGGGCCTGATCCGGCCACGCGCCGCGGTCCTCGCCGGAACGACCGGACGCTCACTGTACGTTGACACCTCGGCACACCCCGATGCGAAGGAGTACAGCTGTATGACGACGCGACTCGGCCTCACCCTCCCGCAGATGAAGCAGTACGACCTCGGACGGGACGTGCCCGCCGTGGCACGCGCCGCGGAGGCGATCGGGTTCGACAGTCTGTGGGTCTTCGAGCGGGCCCTGTTCCCGGACCCCCCGACCCAAGGGCTGTACGGCGTCGAGGGACTGGCCTGGCCGGACTCCTACCGGGCTGTCGCCGACCCGCTGGTGACCCTGACCCTCGCGGCCGCGGTGACCGAGCGCGCCGAGCTCGGCACCAGCGTCCTGGTCGCTCCGCTGCACACCCCCTTCCAGCTGGCCAAGTCCCTCGCCTCCCTCGACGCGGCCAGCGGCGGCCGGGTCGTGGCGGGCCTCGGCACGGGCTGGTCGCTCGACGAGTACGCGGCGGCCTCCGCGCGGCCCTTCGCGGAGCGCGGCGACGCCCTGGACGAGGTGATCGAGGTGTGCCGCGCGGTGTGGGGCCCCGACCCGGTGGTCTACGACGGCACCCTCACCAAGATCGCCTCGGCCGTCGTCGGCCCCAAGCCGGCCCGGCCGATCCCGATCCTGCTCGCCGCCGACACGGGCAAGGCGCGCCGCAGGCTCGTCGACCACGCGGACGGCTGGATGCCGATCGGCATGGGTGTCGACCGACTGGCATCGCAGTGGCGTCAGTTGCAGGACCTGGCCGCCGAGCGCGGGCGTACCCGGCCGCTGCGGACCGTGCTGCGCACGAACCCGCGTTACACGCCCAAGCCGTACACGGGCGACGACCGCCAGGCCTTCCAGGGCGACGTCGGGCAGATCGTGGCGGACCTGGTCGCCCACGCCGGGATCGGCCTCGACGAGATCTTCCTCGATCTCCAGAGCGCGATGCGGGACGCCGAGGAACTGAAGGACGTGGCGGCCGAGGTGTACGAGGCGGGGGGGGGGGGGGGGGGGGGGGGGGGGGGGGGGGGGGGGGGCGCCGCGCCGGGCGCGCCCCCGGCGGCCCCGGCGCGCGGGCGCCGGG
>NZ_JBIAQM010000012.1:64449-106685 GCF_042888945.1 Streptomyces sp. NPDC002698 | reverse complement strand
TCCTCGAAACTGACAGTGATGCCGCCCGTGCGGTGTCCGAGCTCCTGAACGGGGCGAGCGGCGGGGGGGGGGGGGGGGGGGGGGGGGGCCCCCCCCCCCCCCCCCCCCCGCCCCCGGTCGAGGATCAGTCCTCGGGCAGTTCCACCGGCGCGATCTCGTCGTAGACGTCGCCGGGCCCGGGGTTGGTCGGGTCGGTCGTCCCGCCGAGCTGGTGCATGACGCCCCAGACCGCGTTCAGCGCGGTCTGGACGGCGCCCTCGGCCCAGCCGGCCGTCCAGGAGATGTCGTCGCCCGCGAGGAAGATGCCCCGCTTGTCCTCGGGCAGCGACTCCTGCATGAAGTGCGTGAACAGGCGGCGCTGGTAACGGTAGTGACCCGGCAGGTTGGCCTTGAACGCGCCCATGAAGTAGGGCTCGTTCTCCCAGGACACGGTCACCGGGTTGCCGATGATGTGCTTGCGGATGTCGACCTTGGGGTAGATCTCGCCGAGCGACTTCAGCATGACCTCCATCCGCTCGCTGGCGGACAGCGGCAGCCACTTGAGGCTGTCGTCGCACCACGTGTACGAGAGGCAGATGACGGCGGGCTTGTCCGGGCCGTCGTCGAGGAGGTAGGTACCGCGCGTCATCCGGTCGGTGAGCGTCATCGACATGACGTCACGGCCGGTCTCCTCGTCCTTGTCCAGCCAGAACGGCCGGTCCACGGGCACGAAGAGCTTGCTGGACTCCATGTAGTGCGTGCGCTCGATCGCCGTCCAGTGGTCGATCGGGAAGAGCGAGTCGTCGCAGGCGACCTTGGAGAGCAGCATCCAGGACTGGGCGGTGAAGATCGCCGCCTTGTACGTACGGATGTCGCCGTTCGCGTCCGTCACCGTGATGCCGTTGCCCGCGGTGCGGTTCAGCCGGGTCACGGCCGGGCGCGGGGCGCCGTCGTGCAGCGTCGACAGCGAGGTGCCGTACGCCCAGTGGACGATCTTCTCCGGCTCGCGCTCCCACAGCCGCAGCGGGAGCTGCTGGGAGCCGCCGACGATGCCGCGGTGGTGGTCGTCGGCCTCGGTGTAGACGACCCGCAGGATCTCCAGGATGGAGTTCGGGAAGTCGGTGTCCCAGCCGCCGGTGCCGAAGCCGACCTGGCCGAAGATCTCGCGGTGGCGGAAGGACTTGAAGGACTCCGAGTCGCACAGGAAGCCGTAGAAGGTCTGGTTGTCGAGCTTCTCGACGAGCCTCGACCAGATCTCGCGGATGCGCGGGACGTCGCGCTCGCGCATGGCCTGGTTCATGTCGGAGAAGTCGGCGCCGTCCTCCAGGCAGGCGTTCCAGGCGTTCATGACGTCGCGGTAGACCTGCGGGAGGTCGTCGACGGAGGTCGCGTAGTGCGACTCGCCCTTGAGGTCGACGACCGTCGAGGGCGTGGACTCGGCGAGGGGGTTCGGGAACGGACTGGTCTTGAGGCCGACCAGGTCGATGTAGTGCTGGAGGGCGGTGGAGGAGGGCGGGAAGCGCATCGCGCCCATCTCGGCGGTCAGCGAGGGGTCGCAGCCCTCGAAGCCGACCGTGCGCAGCCGGCCGCCGATCTCGTCGGCCTCGTACACGACGGGCTTGAGGCCCATCTTCATCAGCTCGTACGCGGCCACGATGCCGGACAGACCGCCGCCGATCACCGCGATCTCGGTGCCGTGCTCGGTCGCGGGTATCTGGCCGAGGCCCGCGGGGTGCGCGAGGAAGTCGTCGTAGGCGTAGGGGAAGTCCGGGCCGAACATGGTGATCGGCGGCTGCTGCACGTCGGCGTGCTGGACGGCGTTGGGCACGGTGGACGTCATGGGGTACGGACTCCTTGCGCGGAAACTGATGAGGGGAGGGCTTGCGTGACCGGCCGGGGGCGGGCCGGGCGGGAGGTCAGACGAGGGACCCGTAGAGGCCGGGGCGGCGGTCCTTCAGATACGGGTTCGTCTCGCGCGAGGCGGCCAGGAGAACCGGGTCGGCGTCCGCCACGACCAGTTCCTCGCCGCGGCCGGCGCGGGCACGGGCGACGCCGTCGGGACCGGCCAGCGTGGACAGTCCGACGAACTCGAACTCCCCTTCCGGGCCGGTGCGGTTGACGTAGGCGACGTACATCTGGTTCTCGAACGCGCGCACCGGGACGACGGACTCGGCGACGAACTGGAACGGGTGCATCTGCGCGGTCGGCACGAGCAGCAGGTCGGTGCCGGCGAGGGCGTGCCCGCGGACGTTCTCCGGGAACTCGACGTCGTAGCAGATCATGAGGCCGACCCGCAGGCCGTTCAGTTCCGCCTGCACGACGGGCTGGTCGCCGGGTGTGAAGTGGTCGTGCTCGAAGCAGCCGAAGAGGTGGGTCTTGCGGTAGTTCGCGAGCCGGGTGCCGTCCGCGGAGATCAGCTGCACGGAGTTGAAGACCCTCGCCCCGCCGTCGGCCCCGGCGGCCTCGCTCCCGGACCGCGCGGCCTCGCGCTCGGGGTAGCCGTAGGCGACGGCGACGCCGTGCCGGGTGGCGATCTCGGCCACCGCGTCGGCGGAGTCGCCGTCGGCCGGCTCGGCGAGGCGCGCTATGCCGTCACCGATGGCGTAGCCGGTCAGGAACATCTCCGACGTCACGATCAGCCCGGCGCCCGCCGCGGCGGCACGGCCCGCGGCCTCGTCGAGGACCTTGAGGTTCTCGACGACCGAGCCGGGGCGGCCGGAGCTCTGGAGCAGGGCTGTGCGCATGCGGGTTCTCCACCGGTACGAGGGGGGTTCGGGGGGCCACCTAGACGGTACGGTCGGCCGGATCGGGGGGACAAGAAGGACCCGTTGCGCGCCACTGAACGATTCGTTGCGTGCCCTCGGCCCCCGGCGGCGATTCGTTGCGCGCCCCGCCGCGCCCCCCGCGGTCAAGTCCCGAACGTCCTGAACCCCGGGAGACGCAGGTCACAGGCGGGGGCGGTCCCTGTGGCGGGACGGACGCGGCCCGACGCCGGCACGGGGCCGCCGGGGCGAGGCCGCCGGCCCCGGATCCGGCTCAGGGTCCCCGGGCCGGGATCCCCGCCCCCGGGATGCCCTCCCGGCCGGGTCACAGCTCGCGCAGCCGCTCCACGATCTCGCGGAGCAGCTCCGGGTCGGCCGCGGGAGCGCCGCCCGGCGGACGGTACGGCTCGTCGATGGTCAGCAGACCGGCCTCGGCCAGGTCGCCGAGCAGGACACGTACGACGGTCAGCGGTAGGTCGGCGTCCGCGGCGAGCTCGACGACCGGCCGGGGGCCGCGGCGGGCCAGGTCGAGCAGCGCGGCCGCCGCGTGGTCGAGACCGGGCCGCCCGGCGTCCGTCTCCAGGACCGTGACCCGCGACATCAGGTCGATGACGTGCCGCCGCGAGGGCCGGGTGCGGCCCCCGGTGACGGTGTAGGGCCGCACCATCGGCCCGGTCTCGTCCTCGTACCAGTGCTCGTCGGTCACAGCCGGATCAGTGGCCCGCGGGGTCGGCCGCCGAGCGTACGGCGGCGGCCATGTGTCGGCCGACGCGGCGGACGAGCAGTTCCATCTCGTGCGCGAGCTGGCCGACGTCCGTCTGGACCTCGCTCAGCACGGCGAGCCGGCTCCCGTCACCCGCCGGGGTGATGAAGAGGTAGGCGTCGTCGAGCATCACCATGGTCTGGCGCACCCCGCCCGCGGCGAAGCGCTCGCCCACCGAGCGGGCGAGGCTGTGGAAGCCCGAGCAGACCGCGGCGAGGTGTTCGATGTCCCGTCTGCGCATACCGTCCGAGCAGCTCAGCGGGAGGCCGTCGGCGGTGAGGAGCACGGCCTGACGGACGTGGTCGGTCCTGGCCACGAGATCGTCGAGCAGCCACCCGAGATCGGTGCCGGGCCGGTCGGCGTCGTCCCCGGACCCGAGGCCGCCGCCCGCCGGATCCGGGGACCGGGCCTCCAGGGTCCGGACGGGGTGCTCTGGGAGCTGGTCAGGGCGCATCGTCGGCGTCCGTCCCTTCCTCTGTGTCGGTTCTCTGGGCGGGGCCGGAGGGGGCGGAACCTGACCCGCCGGTGTCCGGCTCCGCGGGCAGTCCCTTGCGGCCTCGGTCGAGACCGCGCTGGAAGGCTCCGAAGACCGCGCGCATCTCCTCCGGCGTGATCTCACGTTCCGGCGTCCCGTCGGCCACCGGTGCCGCGGTGCGCAGCTCCGGGGCCAGGGCCCGCTGACGGACCCGGGTGGGCAGCACGGGCGGTTCCGGGGCCTCCGGCGGCACGGAGCCGGCCTTCTGTTCGCCGGACGCCTTGCGCTGCGCCGGCAGGAGCGCGGTGGCGGTCCGGGTGGGAAGCGCCACCGGAGCCGTGTCCGCCGCCGGCTGCGTGGTGTCCACCGGCGCGAGGACGGCCTCGGGGAGCAGCACCACCGCCGTCGTACCGCCGTACGGGGAGCGGCACAGCGTGACCTTGATGCCGTGCCGTGCGGCGAGCCGGCCCACGACGTACAGGCCGAGCCGGTCGTGCCGGGTCGGGTCGAAGTCCTCCGGCGTGGTGAGGGTGCGGTGGGCCTCGTCGATCTGGTCGGGTTCGAGGCCGAGGCCCCGGTCGTCGATCTCCAGGACGAACCCGCTCCCGGCCCGCCCGGTGCGCAGGGTGACCTGGGTGCGGGGCGGCGAGAACACGGTGGCGTTCTCGACGAGTTCGGCGATCAGGTGCACGACGTCGGCGACGGCGTCCGCCGCGACACCCACCTCGGGCATCGGGGGGACCACGACGCGCGTGTACTGCTCGATCTCGCTCACCGCGGAGGACACCACCTCGGCGACGGGCACCGGCCGTCGCCAACGGCGGCCCGGGGCCGAGCCGGAGAGGATGATGAGGCTCTCCGCGTGGCGCCGCATGCGGGTGGTGAGGTGGTCGATCCGGAACAGGTCGTCCAGCACGTCGGGGTCGTCGGTACGGCGCTCCAGCGTGTCGACCAGCTTGAGCTGGCGGTGGACGAGCGCCTGGTTGCGGCGGGCGATGTTCAGGAGCACCGCGAACAGCCCGCGGCGCAGGCCGGCCTGCTTGACGGCGGCCTCGACGGCGGCGAGCCGGGCGGTGTTGAAGGACCGGCCGACCTGGCCGATCTCGTCGGCCACCGCCTCCACGTCCGCCAGCGGCGGCGCCTCGGCGGCCGCGTCGACCTCCTCACCGGCGCCCAACCGCTCCATGACCTGAGGCAGTTGGCGGTTGGTCAGCAGGTCGGCGGCGTCGCGCAGCGACTCCAGACGGCGCGAGATGCGCCGGGCGCCGCGCACCGCGAACCAGAGGGACAGTCCGACGGCTGCCAGTCCGAGCACGCCGACGATCGCCGCCTTGGTCAGCTCCCGGTAGGCGAACGCCCGCCCGCGGGCGGCGGAGTTGATCGCGGACTGGGTGCACAGCCGCATGTACCGCTTGACGGCGCGGTCGCTGGTGGTGCGCCAGGTGCCGGCCGCGACGGCCTCGCCCGCCTGCCGCGCGCCCGCCCGCAGCAGGGCGTCCTCGCCCCGGGTCAGTTCCCGGTGCAGGTCGTCGCGCTGGAAGGTCTCGAAGAGGGCGCGCGAGTCGGCCGGCAGGTCGGGCACGTAGGTCTGCTCGAAGACCCGGCGGTCCTCGATGGTCGCGGTGAGGGTGTCGTACTGGCGGTCGGTGAGCGTGCCGGCGGCCCGTGCCCCGGCGACGAGCGCGTCCTCACGCGACACGAACTCCCGTACCCGCACCAGTTCGACGACGACCTGGGCCTCACGGGCCAGCTGTCCCGCCTGGAGCGCCGTGAGCGCGGACTGGACGTCGAAGGACGGTTCCACCAGGGTGCTGTATTCGGCCACGGCCCGGTCCCAGGTGATGGTGTGTGCCAGCACCCGGCCGCGCAGCCCCTCCAGCCCGTCGACGGAGTGGAGCAGGGCGTCGAGCGCCTGGCGCTGCTGTCCGGAGAGGCTGTCGCGGTCCCCGTCCCTGACCGCCGCGCGCAGGGCGGTCACGGCGCGGTCGGTGCGGCGTTCCTGTGTCAGCAGGTCGACGCCCGCCGTCGTCCCGCGCTTCGCGCCCAGGTACGCGGCGGCGAGGCGGCGTTCGATCTGGATCTGGCCGACCGCCGTGTCGGCCGGAGTGCCGAAGGTGTTGTAGACATCCTGCAGGCGGACGAGTGCGCGCAGATCGCCGGTGACGGACACCATGGCGAAACTCCACAGCGTCATGAGGGCGATCACCGGAGCGATCGAGAGGGCCACGATCCGCGAACGGACCGTGGGCGTACGGCCGAAGGGCCAGCGCATGGTCTCCCCAGGACGACGGGACGGTCGGGTTGCCGGGTGACGTGTGGTGACCCGTGTGTTACTCGCGGGTAGCGGGCGCGCGGCTCAAACTAGTCGATGTCTCGCCCGGACCGCAATGGTCCGGACTGACTGAGCGTTCAATGCGCGCTGCGCGCCGTCACTGGATCCGTCCCGTCAGTCGCCCCTGGGCACGGTGAAGACGGTGACGACCGCCGCGTGGTCGGAGGGCCAGTCGTTGCCCGCGACATCCGGCCAGGGCCGCGGATCACCGCTGACCAGAGTGCGGGAGTCGAGGACGGTCAGGCCCCGGTGCAGGACGAAGTCGATCCGGTCCTGCGGCTCCGGGCGCCCGCTGCCGTCCTCGTGCTCGGCGTGGACGGGCGACCAGGTGTGTCCCGGATCCCGTACCGGGTCGGGGTGGGCCTCCCGGTAGGAGTCGCGCAGGCCCGCCTCCTCGGCGGCCCGTGTCACCGGCCAGGCGACGTCCGGCCAGTCCAGGTGCGAGGGCACGTTGAAGTCACCGGTCAGGACGACCGGCACGGACTCGTCGCGGGTGTCGGCGACCCTCCGCAGGATCTCCCGCATCCGGGCGAGCCGGCCGCTCTCGTGCGCGATCAGTCCGGCCGCCGGGAGCCCGTCGAAGCGGGCCTCGTAGGGACCGTACGGCGCACAGTCGAGGTGGACGCTCCAGACGTCCACCCGCTGCCCGCCGTCCAGTTCGATCCGGACCCCGGTTCCCCCGTAGAAGCCGACGTCCGGGTCGCCGAGCACGGAGGTGATCGGGTGACGGCTGATGACGCCGAGGTTGTCGCCCGCCCGGTGGTGGTACCAGCCGAGGGCGTCGGCGAGTTCACGGGCCGCGTCCCCGTACGTCTCCTGGAGACCGACCACGTCCGCGCCGGTCTCCGTGATGACCTTGAGCTGCTTCTCGCGGTACCCGTCGACCCTGGTGCCGCCGAACCAGAGGTTCCAGCTCATCACCCGCAGCTCACCCGGGGCGACCATGGCCCGCAGCCGGGCCGGGGAGACGCCCTCCAGGCTGCCGAGCACGGTCCGGCCGGCCGCGGGCTCGATCGGCGCGAGCGAGGGCACCGCGAGGACGGCGCAGCCGGCCGACTCGGCCGAGGTGACACCGGTCTGGGTGTCCTCGACGGCGACGCAGGCCGCGGGGTCGACACCGAGGGCGCGGCAGGCGGCGAGGTAGGGATCGGGGGCGGGCTTGGTGCGCCCGGTGTCGTCGGCGGTGACGGAAACGGCGAAGTGTCCGGCGCCGAGCGCCTCCAGCACGGTGTCGGCGACCGCGCGCGGGGAGGCGGTCACGAGGGCGGTGGGCACACGTTCGCGGGCGAGCGCCCGGAGCAGTTCCCTCGCCCCGGGGCGCGGCACGACACCCGTACGGACCCGGTCCGCGAACTGCCGGTGCAGCTCGACGGCGGTCCCCTCCCCCGGCGCGCCGGTGACGCCGGCCAGCCATGCGGCGGTGTGCTCGACGGGCCGTCCGAGGACATGCGGCTGATCGGCCGCCGTCAGTACGTGCCCGAGCCCGTCGGCCACCTCCTCCACCGCCTCCCACCACAGCCGCTCGGTGTCCACGAGCGTCCCGTCCATGTCGAACAGAACGGCCTGGAGGGGAGGCCGGGCGGTGGTGCGAGGGGTCACGGTGATCTCTTTCATCGGTGGGGGGATCGAGCACGAAGCGGCGGCCCCGCCCCCCGGGGGGCCGGAGGGACCGCCTGCCACCCCCGGTGACCGGGGATGGTGTGCGTGGTCCGGGGTGGGACCGGGTGTGGTTCAGCTCGTGCGTTCGGCGACCAGGACCGGACGGTCCGGCAGGGTGACGGTCACGGCCGCGCCCGACGCGAGCGTCGCGGCCTCGTGCGTGGGCAGGTCGGCCTTGACCTCGGTACCGTCGGCGAGCCGCACGGTCACCCGGGTGACCGCGCCGAGGAACGCGGTGGCCATGACCCGGGCCTCACCCGACGCGTCGGCGCTCACCCGGACCGCCTCCGGCCGTACCAGTACGTCCACCTCCCCCGGTGCGGGCGCGTCCCCGTCCACCGGCAGCCGCCGGCCGAGCACCTCGACCCGGTCGCCGTCGAGGGCCCCCGGGATCCGGCTCATCGTGCCCACGAACTCGGCGACGAAGGCGGTGGCGGGACGCCCGTACAAGTCGGCGGGCGACGCGCACTGTTCGAGCCGTCCGGCCCGCATCACCGCGACCCGGTCCGCCATGGACAACGCCTCTTCCTGGTCGTGGGTCACGAACAGGGTGGTGATGCCGAGTTCGAGCTGGAGCCGGCGGATCTCCTCGCGCAGCGAAAGCCGCACCTTGGCGTCCAGCGCCGACAGCGGCTCGTCGAGCAGCAGGACACGGGGCCGCAGGGCGAGCGCGCGGGCCAGCGCGACCCGCTGCTGCTGGCCGCCGGAGAGCTGGTGCGGGAACCGCCCGCCCTTGTCCCCGAGGCCCACGAGATCGAGCAACTCGGCCGCACGGGAAAGCCGTTCGGCCGTACGCACCTTGCGCATCCGCAGTCCGAAGGCCACGTTGTCCAGTGCGTTCAGATGCGGGAAGAGGCTGTACGACTGGAAGACCATCCCCGCGTCGCGCCGGTGCGCCGGAACCCGGGTGATGTCCTCGCCGTCGACCAGCACCTCGCCGGAGTCGGGGTGTTCGAAGCCGGCGAGCATGCGCAGCGCGGTGGTCTTGCCGCAGCCGGAGGGACCGAGCAGGGCGAGCAGTTCACCGGGCCGGACGGTGAGGTCGAGGCCGTCGAGAGCGACGGTCGGGCCGAACTCCCTCCGGAGTCCCCGGAATTCGACGGTGGCGGCCTTGTCGAGCGTGGCGACGGTCATGTTCATCCCCGGGAGGCGGAAGCGGTACGGGAGCGGCCGCCGAGGACGGCGAGCGCGAGGAGGAGTGCCCAGGTGAGGAACAGGCTGAGCACGGAGACGGCGACGGACATCTGGGCCTGCGAGCCGCCGACGCTGTAGATCCACACGGCGAAGGGCTGATAGCCGAGCAGGTTGGCGACCGTGAACTCACCGAGCACCAGGGCCAGGGTGAGGAAGGAGGCGTTGAGCAGCGCGCCGCGCAGATTGGGCAGCACCGCGCGCACGAGTGCCTGCGGCATGCTCGCGCCGCAGCTCCGGGCCGCCTCGACGAGCGTGCGCACGTCGACCGCGCGCAGTCCCGCGTCCAGGGCCCGGTACACGAACGGCAGCGCCATCACGACGTACGCGAGGACGAGGACGACCGGGAAGCCGGGGTCCTGGATCGCGACGAACGTCTGGAACAGCGGGGTGCGCGAGAGGTGTTCGGGCCCCCACTTGAGGACGGTGGAGATGCCGGCGACGAACGCGATCGGCGGGACGACCAGCGGCAGTGAGCAGACCACCTCGACGACCGGCCGCAGCCGGGGCGAGCCGAGCCGCAGCGCGACCGTGGCGGGCACCATCAGGAGCAGCACCACGGCGATGGTCACGGCGGCTAGTTCCAGCGAGAGCAGCAGGCTGGAGGCGAATCCGTCGGCGGACACGATCGAGCGGTAGGCGTCGAAGGTGACGCCCTGTCCCGGCACGTCGACCGTGAAGATCACGGACGCGGCCATGGGCACCAGGAAGTACAGCGCGGCGAGGGCGAGGACGGCCCAGCGCCACAGGTTCAGGCGAGCCATCGCGCGCTCCGTCGTTGCAGGGGCAGGTACACGGCCATGACCAGGCCCGCGATGAGGACCATGTCGAGGCTGAGGGCGAGCGCCACGTTCTCCTGGCCGACCAGCACGTTGCCGGAGATGGCGTCGGCGATCTGGAGGGTGACCAGCGGCACCGCGCTGCCCACCATGGCGGCGGCGGTGGCGTACGCGGCGAAGGCGCTGCCGAAGAGGAGCACGAGCCCGCCGAGGAGCGAGGGCGCGAGGACGGGCAGGGCCACGTGCCGCCAGTACTGGACGGAGGTCGCGCCGTTGTTCCGCGCCGCCTCGCGCCACTGGGGGCGCAGGCCGTCGAGGGCGGGCGTGATGGTGAGGACCATGAGCGGGATCAGGAAGTACAGGTAGACGACGACCAGGCCCCAGAAGCTGTAGAGGTTCCAGCCCCGGTCGGTGAGGCTCAACTCCCGTGTCAGGACACCGGAGTTGCCGAGTGTGGCGACGAAGGCGAAGGCGAGCGGGACACCGCCGAAGTTGGCGAGCACCCCGGACGCGGTGAGCACGGCCTCACGCAGCGCGCGGAACCGGGAGGTCACCACGGCCTGGGCGAGCGGGAGTCCGAGGACGGTCGCGAGGCCCGCGGAGACGGCGGACAGCTTGACGCTGCCGATCAGCGCGGTCAGGTAGGCGCCCCGGAACGAACCGGTCAGGTTGGCCGTGGTGTACGAACTGGCGCCGGTGACCTGGTCCTTGACGGTGAACGCGCCGTTGAGCATGGCGAGCGCGGGGACACCGAAGGAGACCGCCACGAAGACGAGCAGCGGCAGGACGGCGAGCGGGCCGGTGGGGCGGCGGCGCCGCCGCTGCCGGTGGGCAGCGGCGGGCGTCACGTCGGCCGGGGCCTCGGTGAGAGCGGTGGTCATCCGGAGACGGCCTTGCCCCAGCCCTGGGCGAGCACGGTCTTGGCCTTGCTCTGCTGGGCCTCGGTCGGGAAGCTCGGGGTGCCCGAGACGGCGGGGAGCTTCGCGGCGGCGGTCTTGTCGAGCGTGCCGGCCTTCTCCATCGCGGTCATCAGGGCCGGGCGGGCGTATCCCTCGAGCCACAGGTTCTGGCCCTCGGCGCTGTAGAGGTACTCCTGCCACAGGCGGGCGGCCGCCGGGTGCGGGGCGTCCTTGTTGATGGCCTGGGAGTAGTACTGGGAGAACCGGCCGTCGCCGGGCACGGCGACCTTCCAGTCGACACCCTTGGACTTGAACTCGTCGGCGTATCCGGCGTTCAGGTAGTCCCAGTCGATGCTGATGGGCGTCTCGCCCTTCTCGACGGTGGCCGGGGTCGACTCGACGGGCGTGTAGTTGCCGTTCTTCTTCAGCTTCGCGAAGAAGTCGAGGCCGGGCTGGATGTCGTCGAAGGAGCCGCCGTTCGCCAGGGCGGCCGCGTACACGCCGCCGAACGCCGAACCGGACTTGGTGGGGTTGCCGTTGAGCGCGACCTGGCCCTTGTACTGCGGCTTGAGCAGGTCCTTGAAGGTCGTCGGGCACTCCTTGACCTTCTTGGCGTCGCAGCCGATGGAGATGTAGCCGCCGTAGTCGTTGAACCAGCGGCCCGCGGTGTCCTTCTGGCCCTCGGGGAGGTCGCCGAAGGCGGCCACCTTGTACGGGGCGAGCAGACCCTGCTGGGCCGCGCTCAGCGCGAAGGAGCTGCCGAGGTCGAGGACGTCGGGGGCGCGGTCCTGACCCTTGCGCGAGGTGACGGCGTTGATCTCGTCCTGGCTGGAGCCGTCGGGGCTCTCGACCTGGATCTTGATGCCGTACTTCTTGGTGAAGCCGTCGATGAGAGCGCCGTAGTTGGCCCAGTCGCGGGGAAGGGCGATCGCGTGCAGCGTGCCCTCCTTCTTCGCGGCCTCGGCCAGGGCGTCGAGACCGCCGAAGTCGGCGGCGGAGGTCGCGGCGGCCGCGCTCTTGCCGTCGGCGGCGGTCGCCTTGTCGTCGGGAGCGGCGCCGCAGGCGCTCAGAGTGAGTGCTGCGGCGACGGCGAGGCCGCCGGTGAGGAGGGCGGTCCTCGGCAGGAACACGGTCACGGTCTCTCCAGGGTGACGCACGAGGGTGGGATGAAGCGAAAAACTTGTCTGAACAAGTTGGCCTCAGTAGGCCCGCCGCCGGTGTCCTGTTCGTGAACGTCGGTGAAACCGCAGCCCCCTATTCCCTGCATAGTTCCGGCCACCGCGGATCACGGTCCGACGTCGATTAGGCTGATCAGACTGTGCACAGCGGTCGAACCCGAGGGGAAGAATGACGGCGCGACACGAGGAGATCGCCGAGGAGCTGCGGCGGGCGATCGACCGCGAGGAGTACACCGTGGGCAGTCTGCTGCCGGCGGAGACGGACCTCGCGGCCCACTACGGCGTCGCGCGCGGCACGGTCCGCCAGGCCGTCGCGGCCCTGACCGCCGAGGGCCTCATCGGGTCACGCCAGGGCGCCCGGCGCGTGGTCCTGGCCGGCCGTCGCAGCCAGAGCTTCGCCGAACTGCGCAGCTTCGCCCAGTGGGCGCGGGCGATGGGGCGCGAGGCGACGGGGCACGTGGTGGCCCAGGAGTACCGTCCGGCGACGGCTGAGGACGTCGTCCGCCTCCAGCTCCGGGAGGGGACGCCGGTGTTGCACGTGCTGCGGGTCCGGGGACTGGACGGCGAACCGGTGCTGCTGGAGCGCACGGTGTACGCGGACTGGATCTCCCCCGCCGTCGCGGCGATCGAGCCCGAGTGCCCGTCCGTCACCCAGCGGCTCCTCGAGGACACCGGCCTGGTCTTCGCGTACGGCGAGCACGTCATCGACGCCGTCGCGGCGAGCGCCCGGGACGCCGACCTCCTCGGAGTCCGCCGCACCAGTCCCCTGCTGCGCGTCCGCCGGGTCACCACCACACGCGAGGGCCGCCCGGTGGAGTGGTCCGACGACCGCTACCGCTCGGACGCGGTGAGCTTCAGCGTCCACAACTCGATCGGCAACAACGCCCTGGCGAGGAAGACGGCGGAGTAAGCGCCCGACGGGCTGCGGAGCGCCCCGTCAGGGGCGCGGGGAACCGCGCCCAGCCACGACGGGCCCGCGGCCGCGCAGAGTCACAACCCCCGCCCCCTGCGGCGCACCCGCGGTCATGGGGGCGCCGACTACGTGGGCGACCCCGAGGAAAACCTCCGCAGCAGCGGCGACAGCACGAGCACGGACTTCGTCCGCTCCACGAACGGCTCCCCCGCGATCCGTTCGAGCACCCGCTCGAAGTGACGCATGTCCGAGGCGAACACCTGCACCACCGCGTCCGCCTCCCCGGTGACGGTGGAGGCGGCCACGACTTCCTGGTACCGCTCCAGACCGCGCTGGATGGTCTCCGGCGAGGTGTTCCGGCGGCAGTAGATCTCGACGAAGCCCTCCGTCTCCCAGCCGAGCGCCGCCGGGTCCACCCGTACGGTGAACCCGGTGATGGCCCCGGTGGCCCGCAGCCGGTCCACCCTCCGCTTCACGGCGGGCGCGGACAGGCCGACCAGTTGCCCGATGTCCGCGTAGGAGCGACGGGCGTCCTCGGCGAGGGCGTGCACGATGCGTTCGTCGAGATCGTTCAGCACTGCGGGTGGTTCACTTTTCTGCGAGGGGTTCCTGCGACGGTTCTACAGCTGCTCGGCGACGGCTTCCGCGGTCGCCGTCCGGGACCGGCGGCAGCCGTAACTGAAGTAGAACACGAGCCCGACGGCCGTCCGGACCCCGAAGACCACCCAGGTGACGGCGGGGAGAGCGGCCATCACCCACACGCACGGCGGGAAGCCGATCCCGGGCAGCAGGGCGCGAGCGGAACCCGGGAACGTACGGCGCGGGGCCGGGCGCGTCCGGCGCGGCGGTCCCCGGCCCGTCGTGGGAGCTCCCCCACGCGTGCGGCCCCCGCTCCCGGCAGGGAACAGGGGCCGTACGGGAACTGCGGCGGATCAGCTCCAGCTGGCGTGCAGCGGCTGGCCCTCGGCGTAGCCGGCCGCGCTCTGGATGCCGACGATCGCCTTCTCGGCGAACTCCTCCAGGGAGTTGGCGCCCGCGTAGGTGCAGGAGGAACGGACGCCCGCGATGATCGAGTCGATCAGGTCCTCGACGCCCGGACGGGACGGGTCGAGGAACATCCGCGAGGTGGAGATGCCCTCCTCGAACAGCGCCTTGCGGGCCCGGTCGTACGCGGACTCCTCGCTGGTGCGGTTCTTGACGGCCCGCGCGGACGCCATGCCGAACGACTCCTTGTACAGGCGTCCGTCGGCATCCTGGTGCAGGTCGCCCGGGGACTCGTACGTGCCCGCGAACCAGGAGCCGATCATGACGTTGGACGCACCGGCGGCCAGCGCCATCGCGACGTCACGGGGGTGGCGGACACCGCCGTCGGCCCACACGTGCTTGCCGTACTTCTTCGCCTCGGCCGCGCACTCCAGCACCGCGGAGAACTGCGGCCGGCCGACGCCGGTCATCATGCGGGTGGTGCACATGGCACCCGGGCCCACACCGACCTTGATGATGTCGGCACCCGCGTCGATCAGGTCCTTGACGCCCTCGGCGGCGACGATGTTGCCCGCGACGATCGGCACCTGCGGATCCAGCGCGCGCACCGTCCTGACGGCGCTGATCATCGACTCCTGGTGGCCGTGCGCCGTGTCGATGACGAGCGTGTCGACGCCCGCGTCGAGCAGCTGCTTGGCCTTGCCCTCCACGTCGCCGTTGATGCCGACGGCGGCGGCGATGCGCAGCCTGCCGTTCGCGTCGGTGGCCGGCGAGTACAGCGTGGCGCGCAGAGCGCCCTTGCGGGTGAGGATGCCGGCCAGCTTGCCGTCCGCGTCCACGGCGGGGGCGTAGCGGCGGTTGGCGTTGTCGAGACGGTTGAACGCCTCGCGCGGCTCGATGTCCGCGTCGAGGAGCAGCAGGTCCTTGGACATGACCTCGGACAGCTGGCTGAAGCGGTCCACGCCGGTGAGGTCGGTGTCGGTGACCACACCGACGGGGCGGCCCTCGTCGTCGACGACGACGCCCGCGTTGTGCGCGCGCTTGGGCAGCAGCGCCAGCGCGTCGGCGACGGTCTGGTGGGGCGCGAGGACGATCGGGGTGTCGAGCACCAGATGGCGTCCCTTGACCCAGGAGACGACCTCGGTGATGACCTCGATCGGGATGTCCTGCGGAATGACGACAAGGCCACCGCGGCGGGCGACGGTCTCGGCCATCCGGCGGCCGGCGATCGCCGTCATGTTGGCGACGACGAGCGGGATGGTGGTGCCGGTGCCGTCGGGAGAGGCGAGGTCCACTCCCTGACGCGAGCCCACGGCGGAACGGCTGGGCACCATGAAGACGTCGTCGTACGTCAGGTCGTACGGGGGCTGGATGTCGTTGAGGAAACGCACGTGCTGCACATCCCAGTCGATCAGAGGTGGCCCCCGGACAGGTCAGCCAGGGGGAAGAGCACGTACTTCATTGTCCCATGACAGCCGGTACGCGGTCCCCGGGCGGATCATCCAGGCTGGTCAGGGGGCAGCTGGTCGGATCCTCCAAGGGAGAGGACGACCGCGAGCGCCGCGTCGGAGGCCTCGTAGTGACCGGAGGCCGCCGCCAGCACCCCCTGCACGGTCTCCCACTCGTCGGGCCGCGCTCGCGCGTAGGGGCGCCAGCCGGTCACCACGATCAGCCTGCCCGGACTGGCCGGGCCCCAGTCGGGGTCGCCCAGGACGTCGCCGAGCGCGTCCCAGTTCCGCCCGAACCACTCCGGCAGGCCGAGGTCGCGGACGCAGCGCGCCATGAAGGCGCCCTTGTCGTGGACCCCGGTGAGGTCGAGTTCGGTGACCTGCCACCCGGCCGAACGGCATACCGCCGCGAGCGGACCGTGCGTCATCTCAGCACCGCCTTGAAGGAGTTGTAGTGATCGTCGGTGTAGAAGATCTCCCCGCCCCGCCCCGTGACGATGCGCCGGGCCCCGCGGTCGCGCTCGCCCGGGGTCCGCACCGTGTACTCGTGGTAGTAGCCCCTGGCACGCCCCGGCAGCTCCCGCTCGAAGTTGCCGAAGACGGCGCCGTCCTTGGCGTACGGGAAGGGGCCGCCCCGGTCGATGAGGACGAGGGTCGCCCGCGCCTCGGCCGGGAGCGCGGCCGCGGAAACGGCCGGCAGGCCGCCGGCCCAGGACGGGACCGCCGTGGCACGGCTCGCGGCGGTGGCCGCCGGGTCTCCCGGACCGGCCGTGCCCGTCGGCGAGCAGCCCGCCAGCAGGGCCGTCAGACAGACCAGCAGGCCGGCGAGCAGACGGCCCGTGAACGCGCGAGGGGACGGCCGCAGCGGCATGTCGTAGATGCTGCCACGGCCGTCCCCTGACGGCGCGCGCTGTGTGCTGTCCTCAGGCCCCGTCCGGGTCCGCCCGGTTCAGCGCCGGACGCGGCGGCGGGCCCGCCGTCATCAGCGCGTCCGCGGCCGACGTGTCCGTGACCAGGCTGGTGACGAGCCCGGACCGCAGTACCGCGTCGATGGCGGCCGCCTTGCGGTGTCCACCCGCTATGGCGACGACCTCAGGGATACGGCGCAGCCGGTCGGCCTCGACCGTGATGCAGCGCTCGCCCAGGTCACGTCCGATCCGACGGCCCTCGGCGTCGAAGAGGTGCGCCGACATCTCGGCGGCGACACCGAGCGACGCGTAGTGCGCGCGCTCCTCGTCGCTGAGCATGTCGTGCACCGTGGAGATGCCGGGCTCCCAGGAGCCGATGGAGACGCAGGCCACCGTCACCTTGTCGAAGTACTCGAAGGCGCGGGCGATCCCCGTCTGGTTGCGCAGCGCCGCCGCGGTGGCCGCGTCGGGCAGGAGCATCGGCGCGTAGATGGGATGGGCGTCGCCGCCCGACACCTGCGCGGCACGGCGGACGGCCTCGACGGAGCCGCGTTCGGCGGTCCCGGCGTCGTACACCCCCGTCAGCTGCACCACGGTGCAGGGCGGGAGCCGGTCCAGGGCCGCCGCCATGTGGATGGTGGAGCGGCCCCAGGCGAGGCCGAGCACATCGCCCTCGTTGACGAGCTCGCCGAGCAGGTCGGCGGCCACCTCGCCGAGGTTCTCCGGGTCGGGCGACTCCTCGGCCTCCGCCGGGGACTCGACGACCACGGCGTGCCGCAGGCCGTAGCGGGCGCGCAGCGCGTCCGAGCGCTCCGCGTCGAGCTCGGCCGGGACGCGGATCTCGATCCTCACGAGATCCCGTTCGAGAGCGGTCTCCAGGACCCGGGCCACCTTGAAGCGGCTGACGCCGAACTCCTCGGCGATCTGGATCTTGGATTTGCCCTCGAGGTAGAAGCGGCGGGCCATGGCCGCCGCCTGGACCAGCTCAGCGGGTCCCATCCGCATGGCTGACCGGCCCGCCGACATACCCGACACGGCGATCTCCTCACTTCTGTTCACACTCTGGATTCGCCGTTCATCCTTGCAGATCCGGCGCACTTGATCCGCCCTGATGGACGGCGTTCACGTTCCCTTGGCTCAGTGGCCGCACGCCCATGACGCACGGGTCGTCGCCTCCTCGGCCTGGGTGCGCAGTGCACGTACCGCCTGAGCGGGGTCCGCGGCCCCGTACACCGCCGAACCGGCGACGAACACATCGGCCCCCGCCTCCGCGCACCGCTCGATGGTCGAGGCCGACACGCCGCCGTCGACCTGGAGCCACAGTTCCAGGCCGTGCTTGCTGATCAACTCGCGCGTGCGGCGGATCTTGGGGAGCATGATGTCAAGAAAAGCCTGGCCCCCGAATCCGGGCTCGACCGTCATGATGAGCAGCATGTCGAGCTCGGGCAGCAGATCCTCGTACGGCTCGATGGGGGTCGCGGGCTTGAGCGCCATCGAGGCACGGGCTCCCTTGGCCCGGATCTCGCGGGCGAGCCGGACGGGCGCGGCGGCGGCCTCCACATGGAAGGTGACGGAGCCGGCACCGGCTTCCACGTACTGGGGCGCCCACCGATCGGCGTCCTCGATCATCAGATGGCAGTCCAGCGGAGTGTCCGTCGCACGGGCCAAAGACTCTACGACCGGTACCCCGAGGGTGAGGTTCGGTACGAAATGGTTGTCCATGACGTCGACATGGAGCCAGTCCGCGCCTTCGACCGCCCTTGCCTCCTCGGCAAGACGGGCGAAGTCGGCGGACAGGATGCTGGGGTTGATCTGCGCGGCCATGCCCCAAGACTGCCATGCCCCGGGCCCGTTGCCCGCCCCGGTCCGGACCTGGATCGTCCCGCGGCTGCCGTACGGCGGTCCGCCGTGCCATCCTGGACGGCCCAGCGGCGCTGCGTCCGGTCTCGGGGGTGGGCATGAAGCGGCTCGACACCTGGAAGCACGGGACCATCGGAGTCGTGTGCGGCCGGCGGTCCAAGTGGCTGATTCTCGCCCTGTGGCTGCTGATCCTGCTCTTCGTGGCACCGCTCGGAACGAAGCTGAGCGACGCCCAGGACAACGACGCGCAGTCCTGGCTGCCCGGCTCGGCCGAGTCCACCCAGGTCCTCGACATCTCCAACGGGTTCAGGCCCGAGCAGATCCCCGCGGTCGTCGTCTACGCGCGCCCGGACGGTCTGACGGTGCAGGACCGGCGGCAGATCGCCGAGGACGTGCAGCAGGTGAAGACGCTGCGGGAACACGGCATCCGCGGCGCCGAGACCCGCGGACCGGTCTTCGACCGGCAGCCGGACCCCCGCGCGGCGCAGGTCTACGTCCCCATCACCATGGACGCGGCCGGCTGGCAGCGGATCGCCCCCGCCGTCGACTCCATCCGTGACCAGGTCGGCAAGGGCGGCGACGGGCTCTCGGTGCACATCACCGGGCCCGGGGGTACGGCAGCCGACTCCTCCAAGGCCTTCGAGGGCATCGACTCGACGCTGCTCTTCGCCGCGATGGCCGTCGTCATCGTGATGCTGCTGATCACCTTCCGCAGCCCGATCCTGCTGTTCGTCCCGCTGCTCGGCGTGGTCGTCGCCCTGTTCACGGCGCAGGCGCTGATCTATCTGCTGGCGAAACACGCCGGTCTGACCGTCAACGGCCAGAGCGCGGGCATTCTCACCGTGCTCGTGTTCGGCGCGGGGACCGACTACGCGCTGCTGCTGGTCGCCCGCTACCGCGAGGAACTGCGCCGTCACGAGGACCGGCACGAGGCGATGAAACTCGCCATGAACCGGGCGGGGCCCGCCATCCTCGCGTCGGGCGCCACGGTCGTGCTGAGCATGCTGGTGCTCCTGGTCGCGGAGATGAACTCGACGCGGGGTCTCGGCCCGGTCGCGGCGATCGGCGTGGCCGTCGCCCTGCTCGCCATGCTCACGCTCTTCCCCGCCCTGCTGCTGGTCTTCGGCCGCTGGATCTTCTGGCCCGCCGTCCCGCACCTCGGCTCGGCCGATCCGACCAGGAGCGGCGTCTGGGCGCACATGGGCCGGCGGATCGCCCGCCGCCCGCGGACCTTCTGGGTGGCCACGGCGCTGGCGCTCGGGCTGCTGTCCCTCGGCCTGATCCAGCTCCGCGCCGCGGGCATCCCCAACGCCGACCAGTTCACCGGGAAACCGGACTCGATCGTCGGCCAGGAGGTGTCGGCGCGCTACTTCCCCGCGGGCGACGGGGATCCGCTGGTCATCGTGTCCAACACGGCGCAGGGCAGACAGGTCGGCGAGGCCGTGGCGGCGGATCCGGGCGTGGTGCCGGCGAGCATCGGGGTGCCCCCGGGCACGGCGCCGGTGCACGACGGCAAGGTGCTGTTCGAGGCGACCACCCGCGCCCCCGCCGACAGCGCGGCGGCGAAGGACACCGTGGAGCGGGTGCGCGACGCGGTGCACGCCGTACCCGGGGCCGACGCGAAGGTGGGCGGCGGCTCGGCTGCCCTGCTGGACATGGAGAACGCCCAGACGCACGACAACTACCTGGTCATCCCGCTCGTCCTGGTGGTGGTCCTGCTCGTCCTGAGCGTCCTGCTGCGCGCGCTGGTCGCCCCGCTCCTGCTGATCGGGACCGTGGTGCTGTCGCTGGCCACCGCCCTCGGTGTGAGCGCGCTGGCGTTCCGGCACGTCTTCGACTACGCGGGCGAGGACGTGGCGTTCCCGCTGTTCGTCTTCGTGTTCCTGGTGGCGCTCGGCATCGACTACAACATCTTCCTGACCACCCGTATCCGCGAGGAGGCCGGCCGCCACGGCACCCGGCAGGGCGTGGTGACGGGCCTCGCCACCACCGGGGCGGTGATCACCTCGGCCGGCCTGGTCCTCGCGGGCACGTTCGCGGCACTGGGCACCCTGCCGATCGTGGGGTTCGCGGAGATCGGCTTCGCGGTCGCCCTCGGCGTGCTCCTGGACACGTTCGTGGTGCGCTCGGTGCTGGTCACCTCGCTCTTCCTCGATGTCGGCCCGAAGGTGTGGTGGCCGAACCGGCTCGCGCACGAGGACGGCGGCTCCCGGCACCCGGACACGGCGGAGCCGGAGCGGTCCGGGGAGCTCACGGCGTCCCCGGGACCCGCGGGCCCCCTGGACACCGGGGACCCGGACGACTCCACGAGACCCGCCCGGCCGCCCGACTGACTGACGAGACGCACCGGAGCCCGGGCCGATCGCCGGACCGACGGCCCGGAGCGACCCGGACGACAGACCCGGGAGCGTCGGATCAGGCGGTTCGGCGGATCAGGGCCAGGTACATCGCGTCCGTCCCGTGCAGGTGCGGCCACAGCTGGACGTCGGGGCCGTCGCCGAGCGCCGGCACGCCGGGCAGCAGCGGACGGGCGTCGAGCAGTTCGGCGGAGCCGTCCTCGAAGTGCTTGAGGACGTCGTCGACGACCGCGCGGGTCTCGGCGAGGTGCGGCGAGCAGGTCGCGTACCCGACGACACCGCCGACCCGCACCGATGCGAGCGCCGTGCGCAGCAGCCCGCGCTGGAGCGACGCGAAGCCGTCCAGGTCCTCGGGGCGACGCCGCCAGCGGGCCTCGGGACGGCGGCGCAGCGCGCCCAGACCCGTGCAGGGCACGTCCATGAGCACCCGGTCGAAGGTGCCGGGCCGCCACGGCGGGCGGGTGCCGTCGGCGGCGATGACCTGGTAGGGGCCGGGGTTCCCGGCGAGTGCCTTGGCGACGAGCCCCGCGCGGTGCGGCTGCTTCTCGGAGGCGAGCAGCGTCGCTCCCCGCCGGGCGGCGAGGCCGGCCAGCATCGCGGCCTTGCCGCCGGGTCCGGCGCAGCCGTCCAGCCAGGCCCGGTCGGGGCCGTCGAGCGGCGCGTTCGCCAGGGCGATCGCCACCAGCTGGCTGCCCTCGTCCTGGACACCCGCACGGCCCTCCCGTACGGCGTCGATGGCGCCCGGCTCGCCGCCCTCGGTGAGCCGCACGGCGTACGGGGACCAGCGCCCGGGAAGCGCCGAGTCCTCGTCGAGGGCGTCGAGGAGTTCCCCGGCGGTGGAGCGTCCGGGCCGGGCGACCAGGGTCACCTCGGGCCGCTCGTTGTCGGCCTCCAGCAGGTCCTCGATGCCGGCCCGGCCGCCGCCGAGGGAGTCCCAGAGCGCGGAGACGACCCAGCGCGGGTGCGAGTGCACGACGGCGAGGTGCTCCTCGGCGTCCTCGTCGTAGGGCGGGGCGACCTGTTCCAGCCAGGCGTCGAGGTCCTGCCGCGCGACCTTGCGCAGCACGGCGTTCACGAACTTGGCCCGCCCGTCGCCGAGCACCACCCGGGCCAGCTCGACCGAGGCGGAGACGGCCGCGTGCGTCGGGATGCGCGTGCCGAGCAGCTGGTGGACCCCGAGGCTGAGCACATCGAGGACCGGCGGGTCGACCTCCCGCAGCGGCCGGTCGACGCAGGCCGAGATGACGGCGTCGTACGTCCCCTGGCGGCGCAGCGTGCCGTACACCAGCTCGGTGGCGAGCGCGGCGTCCCGTGCGTCGAAGTCGTCCTTCTGCCTCGCCTTGCGCAGCAGCGGGGGCAGGACGAGGTTCGCGTAGGCGTCCCGCTCGTCCACGGCCCGCAGCGCCTCGAAGGCGAGCATGCGGACCGGGTCCTTCTGGGGGCGGCGGTAGGGCTTGCCGGGCTTCTGCGGCCGACTGGGCTGCTCACTCACGAAAAAGGTGCTCCGGATCCAGGAAAAAGATGCGCTTATCAGCGTACGCCGCAGGTCCGGCGTCAGACTCCGAGCCGCTCCCCGGACGGAATGCGCACCCCGCGGGCCCAGTCGGCCGCGCGCATGGGCTTCTTGCCCTGGGCCTGCACCCAGAGCAGCTCCACGGCGAAGGAACCGGTGCCCACGTACACGTTGTTCTTGGCGACCGACAGCTCGCCCGGGGCGAGATCCGTGCGGTCGGGCACCATCGCGACCTGGATGAGCTTGAGGCGCTCGTCGCGGAAGACGGTCCAGGAGCCGGGTGCGGGCGTGCACCCGCGCACCACGCGGTCGACGCGCAGCGCCGGGGCGGCCCAGTCGACGTGGGCGCTCTCCACGGTGATCTTCGGCGCGGTGCTGATGCCGTCGGCGGGCTGCGGCACGGCCTTGAGCGTGCCGTCCTCGATCCCGTCCATCGTCGCGGCGAGCAGTCCCGACCCGGCGAAGGCGAGCCGCGTGAGCAGGTCCCCGCTGGTGTCGGTGGGCCGGATCTCCTCGGTGACGGTCCCGTACACCGGCCCCGAGTCGAGGCCCTCCTCGATCAGGAAGGTGGAGGCGCCGGTGATCTCGTCCCCGGCCATGATCGCGTGCTGCACGGGAGCCGCGCCGCGCCAGGCGGGCAGCAGCGAGAAGTGCAGGTTGACCCAGCCCTGGGCGGGGACGTCGAGGGCGACCCGGGGCAGCAGCGCCCCGTACGCGACGACGGGACAGCAGTCCGGGCCGATCTCCCGCAGCCGGGCCAGGAAATCCTCGTCCCGGGGCTTCGCGGGCTTGAGCACCTCGATCCCGGCCTGCTCCGCCCGCTCGGCGACCGGACTCGCGACGAGCCGTCGCCCCCGTCCGGCCGGCGCGTCCGGCCGGGTCACGACGGCGGCCACCTCGTGCCGCCCGGAGGCGATCAGGGCGTCCAGGGCGGGAACGGCGACCTCGGGGGTGCCTGCGAAGACGAGCTTCATGGGTGGTGGTTGGCCTCTCGGGCGGGAGCACTTCCATCCCCCGCGCGCGTACCGGTTCGGGCCGTGCACGGGGCAGCGCACCAGTCTATGCCGCGCGGGGCCCGGAGGCCCGGGCGTTCTCCACAGGGCCATGTCCCCGGGCCCGCACGGGCGGTACGGCCGCGCGGGCGGGGCACCGGGACGGGCGATGTACGGGGACGGGCTGTGTTCGGCGTATCCGGGAAGCACTTGGCCTGACGGGTGCGCGCCGGCCCGCCGCGGCCGGGCTCCGGCGGTACGCGCCGTCCGCGTACGGGTCCGGGTGGTGCGGACCGGCCGTCGGCGCAGGCGGAGGGGGCCGCCCGTAGGCGCACGGGGCGCGTCGATCGCACGACGGGGGGCGTACAGCGCGGGACGCGCCCCGTTCATATGCTCTTGCGCCCTTGCACCCGTGACCACTCACCCGTCCACGCGTTGGTCAAGAAAGAGTTGACCACAGCGGACCGCAGACCAGCGGCCCGATCCCTTTCAACGACGGTTCGAGAGGCTTGTTCATGGCCGACCATGCAACCCACGACGCCCAGGCTCGGGCCAGCCTGCACTTGCTGGTGCGGGACATCGAGCGGGTCCGTCGGCAGGTGGACGCACTGCGCACACTCACCGCCCAGTTGGGCAACGTCTACCGCCCACGCCGCGCCGGCCCCTCCACGGGCTTCGTCGTCTACGGACGCGCCCCCGCCCCGACCGTCCGTCTCGCCCAGGAACTGCGGGACAGCGTCGAGACCCTGGTCACCGCCGCCGTGGACTTCGACCGCTCCCTCGGCTTCTCGTGGGACGCGGTGGGATCGGCCCTCGGCGTCACCAAGCAGGCGGTGCACCGGCGTTACGGCGCCCGCCGAGCCGCCGCCCAGGCCGCCGCCGAGGCGGAACGCGCCACGGAGACCGCCGACACGCGTACGGTCGCCGTCAACGCCGCCCTGCCGTCGGTGCCGACCGTCCCCGCCGCCCACTCCATGCCGACCCAGCCGACGGCCGGCAGTCCGACGCTCCGCAACGAGGTCAGGCCCACGGCCCTCCCGGGCCCGCGCAACGGCTGACCCGACCGTCCGAGACGACAACTGCCTCCCGGCGCCAGGCCCCGGGGGGGCAGTCCCCTGCGCACACCCGTGCCGAGTCCTTCCCCCTCCAGCCCCCGGTCGGCCCGCGCTTCCTGCCGACGAGCGGAAGCATGCCCCCCTGACATCGGGTCACCCGGTCACCCGGTCACCCACACGGTCCGGGGCGGGCACCTGTGCGGCACACGGTCCACGACCCGCGCTCGGCGCGACCCCACCGGATCCCACCCGGCCTCACCCGATGTCGGGCGGCCTCACCCGATGTCGGGCGGCCTCACCCGATGTCGGGCGGATCGATCCGGATGCGTACGGGGTCACCGCCCCCGCGGGCCATGCGCGCCGCCTGCGCGCTCTTCAGCGCCGCCGCCAGAGCGGCGCCACTGCCCGGGGGCACCCGGATGAGCACCCGTTCCCCGGGCTCCCCGGGAGGCGGTCCACCGGGCCGCCTGGGCCGCCCCGCCTCACCGGCCGACAGCGGTACGGGCCCCAACACCTCGGCGTCGCGCGGCAGTTCGGCAGCCGCGAGGAACCCGGCGAGCGCCTCCGGCGCCCCGGACACCGCCGCCATCCGCGAGACGGGCGGAAATCCCAGCTCGGCCCGCTCGGCGAGTTCACGCACCGCGTGCCCGACCGGATCCCATCGCACGAGCGCCTGCACGGGCCGCAGGGTCGGTTCGGCCACGACCGCGACCGTGCCGCCCGCTCCCTGCGGACGGACCAGCGCGGCGGCCGCCGTCCACCGGCGCAACGCGTCCTCGCCGGCCCGCAGATCGGGCCGTCCGAGCATGGCCCAGCCGTCGAGCAGCAGGGCCGCCGCGTACCCGCCCTCGGCGACCGGTTCGGCCCCCGGTGTGCTGACCACCAGGGCGGGTGCCGCGGACACCGTGTCCAGCACCTGCTCCCGCCCGGACGTGCGCACCGGCACGGCCGGGAACGCCCGCCCCAGTTCCTCGGCGGTCCGCCGGGCGCCGACGACCTGCGCCCGCAGCCGGAACCCGCCGCACTCCTGGCAGTGCCAGGCCGTCTCGTCCCGCCCGCACCACCCGCAGCGCAGCGCCTGGGCGTCCTGCGCCTCCAACGGCCCCGCGCAGTGCCGGCACCGCGCGGGCTCCCGGCACCGCGCACAGGCCATCCGGGGCACGTATCCCCGCCGGGGCACCTGGACCAGCACGGGCCCGTGCTTCAGCCCTTCCCTGACGGTCTGCCAGGCGAGCGTCGGCAGCCGGGCGGCCCGTGCTGCCTCGTCGCGGGCGAGGTCGCCGTCCGAGACGGTCCGCACCAGCGGCGCGGCGGCACGCACCTGGTCCCGGTCGGCGGCCAGCGGCAGCGCCCAGCCACTCTCGACCAGTTGCGCCGCCTCCACCGTGCACGTCCAACTTCCCAGCAGGAAGCCGCACTTGTCGCGTGAGGCGCGCAGCTCCAGGACTTCCCGGACATGCGGGAAGGGAGCGTTGTCGTCGCTGTGTCCGTCGTCGCCGTCGTCCCAGACGACGACCAGGCCCAGGTCCCGCACCGGCGCGAACATGGCGGCCCGGGTGCCGACCACGGCCCGGACGGACCCGCGCCGTACGGAGAGCCAGTCTCGGTAGCGCCGCTCCGGTCCGGCGTCGGCGGTCAGCACGGCGTGATGCCCCTCGCCCAGCAGGGACTTGAGGGCCGTGTCGACGCGGGCGGCGGGCCGGCCCGCCGGGACGACGACGAGCGCGCCGCGCCCGGAGGCGAGCGTCGCCTGCACCGCGCGGGCGATCTCCTCGGCCCACTCGGGACCGGGCAGCGCGGTCCACACCGCGCGCGGGGCGCCGCCGGAGGCGAGCGAGGCGAGGAAGTCGGCGCCTCGCCCGTAGCGCCGCCAGGTCCCGGGGTCGGGTGCGGCGGGCGGCGGCGGGGGCGCCGGCGACTCCCGCGCCTCGGCACGGGCGTGCCGGGGCGGCACGGCCAGTTGCAGCACGTCGGCCAGCGAACCCGCGTACCGGTCGGCGACGGCGCGGGCCAGCCCCAGCAGTTCGGGTCCGAGGACGGGTTCGGGCGAGACGACCTGGGCGAGGGCGGCCAGGGGCCCGGAGTAGTCGGACTCGGCGACCCGCTCGACGAGATATCCGTCGATGAGACCGCCGCCCTCGCGCCGCCCCTCGCGCACGGTGCGCCCGCCCGCGCCGAAGCGGACCCGCACCCGCACGCCCGGCTGCGCGACGGCGTCGAGGTCCTCGGGCACGGCGTAGTCGAAGTACCGGTCGAGGTGCAGCACGCCCTTGTCGACGAGCACCCGCGCGACGGGCAGTTCCCTCGCCAGCGGGGCACCCCGCCAGGTCCGCGGCTTCGCCTTCGGTGCCTTGGCCTGCCGCACGGTCTCCCGGATCAGCGCAAGCTGCTCGGGCGGTGCGCCGTCCGCGCCGCCCGCGCTGTCCTCGGATCGCCCGTTCGCGCTGCTCACAGCAGTATTCCTACCAGACCGCACTGACAGCGCCGCCCGCCCGAGATCGGGCCGGACGCGGATCGCGAACGCCTTGACGGCGCTTTCGCCATGGACCGCTCGGCCATACCGGTCGGGGACCGGCAGCAGGATTCGAACCTGCGAGGGGTCATCGCCCCAGAAGTATCCGCGGCCGTCGCACCGGGCCGGACGACACCGGTTCTCCCGAGATCAGGGCGGCAGCGGAACGTGATCCAGATTCACCGCACGCCGTGGGCGTACTCCACCGAAGTAACCGCGGCCATCGCACCGGGAGATCGTCAGCGTACGGACCCGGGCTCGGACCGGCCACCGTTTTTCCGCGCGGCCGTGAGGCTTTTCCGGCAGCCCGTGAGGCTCCCTGAAGGGTGGGGCTCCCGGAAGGGTGGGGCTTCCGGCAAGCCGTGAGGCCCGGCACCCCTCGGGGTACCGGGCCTCACGGTTGTGACGAGGCGTTCGCGGACTACAGGCCCGCGGCCCTGCGCAGCGCGTCCACCCGGTCCGTCCGCTCCCACGTGAAGTCGGGCAGCTCACGGCCGAAGTGGCCGTAGGCGGCGGTCTGGGAGTAGATCGGGCGGAGCAGGTCGAGGTCGCGGATGATGGCCGCCGGACGGAGGTCGAAGACGTCCGTGATGGCGGTCTCGATCTTCTCCGCGTCGACCTTGGCGGTGCCGAAGGTCTCGACGAACAGACCGACCGGCTCGGCCTTGCCGATCGCGTAGGCGACCTGGACCTCGCAGCGCGAGGCGAGGCCCGCGGCGACGACGTTCTTCGCGACCCAGCGCATCGCGTAGGCGGCGGAGCGGTCGACCTTGGACGGGTCCTTGCCGGAGAAGGCGCCGCCGCCGTGGCGGGCCATGCCGCCGTACGTGTCGATGATGATCTTGCGGCCGGTGAGGCCGGCGTCGCCCATCGGGCCGCCGATCTCGAAGCGGCCGGTCGGGTTCACCAGCAGGCGGTAGCCCTCGGTCTCCAGCTTGATGCCGTCGTCGAGGAGGGCCTTCAGCTCCGGCTCCACCACGAACTCGCGGATGTCGGGCGCGAGCAGGGACTCCAGGTCGATGTCCGAGGCGTGCTGCGAGGAGACGACGACGGTGTCCAGACGGACCGCCTTGTCGCCGTCGTACTCGATGGTGACCTGGGTCTTGCCGTCGGGGCGCAGGTACGGGATGGTCCCGTTCTTGCGGACGTCGGACAGCCGGCGCGAGAGCTTGTGCGCGAGGTGGATCGGGAGCGGCATCAGGTTCGGGGTCTCGTCCGTCGCGTACCCGAACATCAGGCCCTGGTCGCCGGCGCCCTGCCTGTCCAGCTCGTCCTCGTCGCCCTCGACACGGGACTCGTACGCCGTGTCGACACCCTGCGCGATGTCCGGGGACTGGGACCCGATCGACACCGACACGCCACAGGACGCCCCGTCGAAGCCCTTCTTCGAGGAGTCGTAGCCGATCTCCAGGATCTTGTCGCGGACGAGCTGGGCGATCGGCGCGTACGCCTTGGTCGTGACCTCTCCGGCCACGTGCACCAGGCCGGTGGTGATGAGCGTCTCCACGGCGACCCGGGACGTCGGGTCCTCGCGCAGGAGGGCATCGAGAATGGTGTCGCTGATCTGGTCAGCGATCTTGTCGGGGTGACCCTCGGTCACGGACTCCGAGGTGAACAGGCGACGGGACACAACGCTCCCTGTGGTTGCAGCGGCTGCTGGCTGATCATTGGTGGACGGCCGGGGGCTGCGCCCGGCGTCGTCCGAGAACAGTTTATCGGTCGCACTCGGCCGCGGGACCCCTGTCTCGCCTCTCGGAAGGCCTGTGACCTGCGGCACGGGCATTCTGCGCCATGGCCATGGGTCTCCGCCAGGGTCGCCACGCCCGATTTTGCGCGATTTGTGTGACAGGTGTGACGGGAGAGGATTCACACCAGTCGGCGTGTCACCAGGTCCCACACCGTCTCGGCCAAGGCTTCCTTGGGTCCGTAGGGCACCGGGGTCTCACTTCCGTCGGCTCCGAGCACCACCGCCTCGTTCTCCTCGGAACCGAAGGTCTTGCGCTCCCCCACCTCGTTCACCACCAGGAGATCGCAGCCCTTGCGCTCCAGTTTGGTCCGTCCGTTGGACAGGACGTCGTCGGTCTCGGCGGCGAATCCCACCACGACCTGGCCAGGGCGCGCGCGGTCCGCGGAGATCTCCGCGAGGATGTCCGGATTACGGACCAGAACGATCGGCTCCGGTTCCTTGCCGTCCTTCTTCTTGATCTTTCCGGCCGCGTACGTCTGGGGCCGGAAGTCCGCCACCGCGGCCGCCATCACCACCACGTCGGCGTCCGGGGCCGCCTTCAGCACGGCTTCCCGCATCTGCACGGCGGTGCCGACCTGGATCACGTCGACCCCTGCCGGGTCCGCCAGCCCCGTGTTCGCGGCGATCAGGGTGACCCTGGCGCCGCGCGCGGCCGCGGTGCGGGCGAGCGCGTACCCCTGCTTGCCGGAGGAGCGGTTGCCGAGGAAGCGGACCGGGTCGAGGGGCTCGCGGGTGCCGCCGGCGCTGACGACGACGTGCCGTCCGGCGAGATCCGGCTCGGTGACCCCGCGGGCGAGGACACGGCGGCAGACCTCGAAGATCTCCCCCGGGTCGGGCAGCCGCCCCTTGCCGGTGTCGACGCCGGTCAGACGCCCCACGGCGGGCTCGATGACGACGGCGCCGCGCCGCCGCAGCGTCGCCACGTTCTCCTGCGTCGCCGGGTGCTCCCACATCTCGGTGTGCATGGCGGGCGCGAAGACGACCGGACAGCGGGCGGTGAGCAGTGTGTTCGTCAGGAGGTCGTCGGCCAGCCCGTGGGCGGCCTTGGCGAGCATGTCGGCCGTCGCGGGGGCGACCACCACGAGGTCGGCGTGCTGCCCGATGCGGACGTGCGGGACCTCGTGGACGTCCGACCAGACCTCGGTGGACACGGGGTGGCCCGAGAGGGCGGACCAGGTGGCGGCGCCGACGAAGTTCAGCGCGGAGGCGGTGGGCACGACGCGTACGTCGTGTCCCGACTCCGTCAGTCGTCGCAGCAGCTCACAGGCCTTGTACGCGGCGATGCCACCGCTGACCCCCAGAACGACCTTCGGCTTGTCCACCGTCTCTCCCCGGGCTCGGAAATCTACGACTCCATGACACACCACAGGCCCGACAGTCGCGCCGCCGGGCCTGGGATGAGCATTGGACGACTACTGAGCGGGGCCCTCGACGGCCTCGGAGGTCAGCAGTCCCGCGTTGATCTCGCGCAGGGCGATCGACAGCGGCTTCTCGTGGACGTGGGTGTCGACGAGCGGACCGACGTACTCGAGGAGGCCCTCGCCGAGCTGCGAGTAGTACGCGTTGATCTGGCGGGCACGCTTGGCCGCGTAGATCACCAGGCTGTACTTCGAGTCGGTGGCCTCGAGAAGCTCGTCGATCGGAGGGTTGATGATGCCCTCGGGAGCAGTGATGGAAGAGGACACGCTCTGCCTTCCGAAAGGTGGAAATTGACCTGAAAGATCAAACAACTGCCACCAAGGCTAGCAGCTCACGCGCCACGTCCTCGACGGAGGTGTTGACCAGGGTGACGTCGAACTCCGGCTCGGCGGCCAGTTCGATCTTGGCCGCGTCCAGCCGACGCTCGATCACCTCGGGCGGTTCGGTGCCGCGCCCGGTGAGCCTGCGCACCAGCTCCTCCCAGGAGGGCGGGGCCAGGAACACGAGGAGCGCTTCCCGCATGGACTCGCGGACCTGCCGGGCTCCCTGGAGGTCGATCTCCAGGAGGACCGGCTTGCCCGACTCCAGGTGCTCCATGACCGCGGCACGCGGGGTGCCGTAGCGGTTGCCGGCGAATTCGGCCCACTCCAGGAGCTCGCCGTTGGCGATCAGCTTGTCCATCTCGTCGTCGGAGACGAAGAAATAGTGGACTCCGTGCTTCTCACCGGGGCGCGGCTTGCGGGTCGTCGCCGACACCGAGAGCCACAGCTCGGGGTGTGCTTTGCGCATATGAGCGACGACCGTGCTCTTGCCGACCCCCGAGGGGCCGGAGAGCACGGTCAGCCGCGGACGTGCGTCCGGGGGTACGGGGGACGTCCCCCGGGGTGTTACAGCCATGCAGCGATTATTCCAGCAATCCTGGTGTGTCCAGGACTCAGGCGCCGGAACCACCGAACTCGCGCTCCAAAGAGGCGATCTGGTTCGAGCCGAGACCGCGCACGCGGCGGCTCTCGGAGATCCCGAGTCGCTCCATGATCTGCTTGGCGCGGACCTTGCCCACGCCCGGCAGGGACTCCAGGAGAGCGGAGACCTTCATCTTGCCAACGACGTCGTTCTCCTGGCCCTGCTTGATGACCTCGTGAAGAGAGGCGCCGGAGTGCTTGAGTCGATTCTTGACCTCGGCCCGCTCCCGGCGAGCCGCGGCGGCCTTTTCGAGCGCGGCTGCGCGCTGTTCAGGGGTAAGGGGCGGAAGAGCCACGCCTACGTCACCTCGGATGTCGAACTGTCGGATACGGACCGGTGAGGAACCTAGTCGCCCCACACCGGGGAGCCCCGGGCAACACGCTCGCCCGTTCTCCCTGCTGCCTTGACGGCCCAGGAGGTGCTCCCACTCGACGGAGACTAGCGGGCAAGTGCGCCGGAGTCAGCGAGAACAGAGGAAAAGTCCTGGTCAGCCTCCCTGGAGCCCGACATTTACGACATACCTCCCCGGATTTGAGGGTGTATCCAGACTCGGGGACTCCCGAAGGCACTCGTCGGAGGCCTCTCGAACGGCTGTCGGAACGCTCAGGCGGCCGCGACGGCCGCCCTGATCTCCTCCGCGAACCCCTCGGCCGACTCCCGCAGGGCCATGACGTCGGGGCCGTGACGCAGGACACCCCGGCTCACGTTCGGGACGACGTTGCGCACGGCGGCCCCGAAGACACCCGCCAGATCGGCCGCGGTCGCCCCCTGGGCGCCGATGCCGGGCGCGAGGAGCGGGCCGTTGATGTCCAGGTCGTAGGAGGAGAGATCGCCCAGAGTGGCGCCGACGACCGCTCCGAAGGAGCCGAGCGGCCTCTCGTCCGCGTTCTCGGCCGCCAGGTGCCCGAGCATCGTCGCCCCGACGCTGCGTCCGTCCGCCCGCACCGCGTGCTGCACCTCGCCGCCCTCCGGGTTGGAGGTGAGCGCGAGGACGAAGAGCCCGGCCCCGCTCTCGCGCGCCAGCTCCACCGCGGGCCTCAGCGAGCCGTAGCCGAGGTACGGCGACACCGTCAGCGCGTCCGAGAAGAGCGGCGCGTCCTTGCGCAGGAAGGTCTCGGCGTACGCGGCCATGGTCGAGCCGATGTCGCCGCGCTTGGCGTCCATCACGACCAGCGCACCGGCCTCCCGTGCCTGTTCGACCGACTTCTCCAGGACGGCGATCCCGCGCGAACCGAACCGCTCGAAGAACGCGCTCTGCGGCTTGAGGACGGCGACCCGCTCGGCGAGCGCCTCGACCACCGTACGGCTGAAGCGCTCCAGGCCCGCGATGTCGTCGCCGAGCCCCCAGTCGGCGAGCAGGGACGCGTGCGGGTCGATGCCCACGCACAGGGGACCGCGCTCGTCCATGGCGCGGCGAAGGCGCGCGCCGAAGGGTTCCAGGCTCATACGGACTTCCTCACGTCGGCGCCGACCGCGTCGGCGAGGGTGGTGTACGGGCTCGTCCGCAGGCGGGCGGCGAGACCCTTGTGGATGGCGCGGCCCCAGAAGGGGCCCTCGTAGATGAAGGCGCTGTAGCCCTGGACCAGGGTGGCGCCGGCCAGGATGCGCTGCCAGGCGTCCTCGGCGCTCTCGACGCCGCCGACGCCCACCAGGGTGATCCGGTCGCCCACGCGCGCGTAGAGGCGGCGCAGCACCTCCAGGGAGCGCGCCTTGAGCGGCGCGCCGGAGAGGCCGCCGGTCTCCTTCACCAGGGAGGGGTCGGACGTCAGTCCGAGTCCCTCGCGGGCGATGGTGGTGTTCGTGGCGATGATCCCGTCCAGGCCGAGCTCGACGGCGAGGTCGGCGACCGCGTCGATGTCCTCGTCGGCGAGATCGGGCGCGATCTTGACGAGGAGCGGGACGCGCCGGTCGGTGACGGCACGGTCGGCGGCCTCGCGCACGGCGCTGAGCAGCGGCCGCAGCGCCTCGGTGGCCTGGAGGTTGCGCAGTCCCGGGGTGTTGGGGGAGGACACGTTCACGACGAGGTAGTCGGCGTGCCGGGCGAGGCGTTCGGCGGACTTGACGTAGTCGCCGACGGCTTCCGCCTCGGGGACGGTCTTGGTCTTGCCGATGTTGACGCCCACGACGGTCCTGAACACGGGCGTGCGGGCCGCCAGGCGCTCGGAGACGGCCGCGGAGCCCTCGTTGTTGAATCCCATGCGGTTGATCAGCGCGCGGTCCGGCACGAGGCGGAACAGCCGCTTCTTGGGGTTGCCCGGCTGCGGCTCCCCGGTGACCGTGCCGATCTCGATGTGGTCGAAGCCGAGCATCGACATCCCGTCGATGGCCACGGCGTTCTTGTCGAAGCCCGCCGCGAGGCCGAAGGGCCCGTGCATACGCAGGCCGAGCGCCTCGGTGCGCAGCTCCTTGTAGCGGGGCGCGAGCGCGGCGGCGACGAAGGTGCGCAGGACGGGGACGCGGGCGACGAGCCGGATCCAGCGGAAGGCGAGATGGTGTGCCTGCTCCGGGTCCATCCGCTTGAAGACGAGGTTGAAGAACAGCTTGTACATGATCATGTCCTCGAAAGTGCCCGGTGAGGGGCGCCTCTTGAAGGGGCAGGGAGCCTCGCGAAGAGGGGGCCTCGCGAAGAGGGGCCTCGCGAAGAGGGGGACACCGTTTCCGGTGTCCCCCTCAGGGCTGCTAGTCGCGCGCCGCGGTCAGATGCTCGGCGTGTTCCTGGAGCGAGCGCACGCCCACGTCGCCGTGGTTGAGCGCGTCGATGCCCTGGACGGCGGCGGCGAGCGCCTGCACCGTCGTCAGGCACGGGACCGAGCGGGCCACGGCCGCCGTGCGGATCTCGTAGCCGTCGAGACGGCCGCCGGTGCCGTACGGCGTGTTGACGATGAGGTCGACCTCGCCGTCGTGGATGAGCTGGACGATGGTCTTCTCGCCGTTGGGGCCCTCGCCCTCGCTCTGCTTGCGCACGACCGTGGCGTGGATGCCGTTGCGCTTGAGCACCTCGGCCGTGCCGGAGGTGGCCATCAGCTCGAAGCCGTGGGCGACGAGTTCACGCGCCGGGAAGATCATCGAGCGCTTGTCGCGGTTGGCGACCGAGATGAACGCGCGGCCCTTGGTGGGCAGCGGGCCGTACGCGCCGGCCTGCGACTTGGCGTACGCCGTGCCGAAGACGGAGTCGATGCCCATGACCTCGCCGGTGGAGCGCATCTCCGGGCCGAGCACCGTGTCGACGCCGCGGCCGTGGATGTCGCGGAAGCGCGACCACGGCATGACGGCCTCCTTGACGGAGATCGGCGCGTCCAGCGGCAGGGTGCCGCCGTCGCCGTTCGCCGGGAGCAGGCCCTCGGCGCGCAGCTCGGCGACGGTCGCGCCCAGCGAGATGCGGGCCGCCGCCTTCGCGAGCGGCACCGCGGTCGCCTTCGAGGTGAAGGGGACGGTGCGCGAGGCGCGCGGGTTGGCCTCGAGGACGTAGAGGATGTCCCCGGCCATCGCGAACTGGATGTTGATCAGGCCGCGGACGCCGACGCCCTTGGCGATGGCCTCGGTCGAGGCGCGCAGCCGCTTGATGTCGAACCCGCCGAGGGTGATCGGCGGCAGCGCGCACGCCGAGTCGCCGGAGTGGATGCCGGCCTCCTCGATGTGCTCCATGACGCCGCCGAGGTAGAGCTCCTCGCCGTCGTACAGCGCGTCGACGTCGATCTCGATCGCGTCGTCGAGGAACCGGTCGACCAGGACCGGCCGGGTGGGGCTGATCTCGGTGGACTCGGCGATGTAGGAGGCCAGCCGGGTCTCGTCGTAGACGATCTCCATGCCGCGTCCGCCGAGGACGTACGAGGGGCGCACCAGGACGGGGTAGCCGATCTCGTCGGCGATGGCCTTGGCCTCGGTGAAGGTGGTGGCGGTGCCGTGCTTGGGGGCCGGCAGACCCGCCTCCGCGAGGACCCGTCCGAACGCGCCGCGGTCCTCGGCTGCGTGGATGGCCTCGGGCGAGGTGCCCACGATCGGCACGCCGTTGTCCTTGAGCGCCTGCGACAGGCCCAGCGGGGTCTGGCCGCCGAGCTGCACGATCACACCGGCGATCGGACCGGCCAGCGACTCCGCGTGCACGATCTCCAGCACGTCCTCCAGCGTCAGCGGCTCGAAGTACAGGCGGTCGGAGGTGTCGTAGTCCGTGGAGACGGTCTCGGGGTTGCAGTTGACCATCACGGTCTCGTAGCCCGCGTCGCTGAGCGCGAAGGAGGCGTGGACGCAGGAGTAGTCGAACTCGATGCCCTGGCCGATGCGGTTCGGACCGGAGCCCAGGATGATCACCGCGGGCTTCTCGCGGGGCGCGACCTCGGTCTCCTCGTCGTACGAGGAGTAGAAGTACGGCGTGTTCGCGGCGAACTCGGCGGCGCAGGTGTCGACCGTCTTGTAGACCGGGCGCACGCCCAGCGCGTGCCGCACCTCGCGGACGACGTCCTCGCGCAGCCCGCGGATCTCGGCGATCTGGACGTCGGAGAAGCCGTGCCGCTTGGCCTCGGCGAGCAGCTCGGGGTAGAGCTTGTCCGCGGCGGTCAGCTCGTCCGCGATCTCCTTGATCAGGAAGAGCTGGTCGACGAACCACGGGTCGATCTTCGTGGACTCGAAGACCTCCTCGGGCGTGGCGCCCGCGCGGATGGCCTGCATGACGGAGTTGATGCGGCCGTCGGTGGGCCGGACGGCCTCGCGCAGCAGCTCGTCCTTGTCACCGGGCTCACCCACGAAGGTGAACTGGCTGCCCTTCTTCTCCAGCGAGCGCAGCGCCTTCTGCAGCGCCTCGGTGAAGTTGCGGCCGATCGCCATGGCCTCGCCGACCGACTTCATGGTGGTCGTGAGGGTGGAGTCGGCGGAGGGGAACTTCTCGAAGGCGAAGCGCGGGGCCTTCACGACGACGTAGTCGAGGGTCGGCTCGAAGGAGGCCGGGGTCTTCTCGGTGATGTCGTTCGGGATCTCGTCGAGCGTGTAGCCGACGGCGAGCTTGGCCGCGATCTTGGCGATGGGGAAGCCGGTCGCCTTGGAGGCGAGGGCCGAGGACCGCGAGACGCGCGGGTTCATCTCGATGACGATGATGCGGCCGTCCTCGGGGTTGACCGCGAACTGGATGTTGCAGCCGCCGGTGTCGACGCCGACCTCGCGGATGATCGCGATGCCGATGTCGCGCAGCCGCTGGTACTCGCGGTCGGTGAGCGTCATGGCCGGGGCGACGGTGATGGAGTCGCCGGTGTGGACGCCCATCGGGTCGAAGTTCTCGATGGAGCAGACGACCACGACGTTGTCGTTCTTGTCGCGCATCAGCTCCAGCTCGTACTCCTTCCAGCCGAGGATGGACTCCTCCAGGAGCACCTCGGTGGTCGGGGAGAGCGTGAGGCCCTGGCCGGCGATGCGGCGCAGCTCGTCCTCGTCGTGGGCGAAGCCGGAGCCGGCGCCGCCCATGGTGAAGGAGGGGCGGACGACGACGGGGTAGCCGCCGAGCGTGTCGACGCCCGCGATCACGTCGTCCATGGTGTGGCAGATGACGGACCGGGCGGACTCGCCGTGGCCGATCTTCTCGCGCACGGCCTCGACGACGCCCTTGAAGAGGTCGCGGTCCTCGCCCTTGTTGATCGCCTCGATGTTGGCGCCGATGAGTTCGACGCCGTACTTCGCGAGCACACCCTGCTCGTGCATGGAGATCGCGGTGTTGAGGGCGGTCTGGCCGCCGAGCGTCGGCAGCAGGACGTCGGGGCGCTCCTTGGCGATGATCTTCTCGACGAACTCGGGGGTGATCGGTTCGACATAGGTGGCGTCGGCGATCTCCGGGTCGGTCATGATCGTCGCCGGGTTGGAGTTGACGAGGATGACCCGCAGGCCCTCGGACCTGAGGACGCGGCACGCCTGGGTGCCGGAGTAGTCGAACTCGGCGGCCTGGCCGATGACGATCGGGCCGGAGCCGATGACCAGGACGGACTGGATATCGGTGCGCTTAGGCACGCTGGCCCTCCATCAGGGAAACAAAGCGGTCGAACAGGTAGGCGGCGTCGTGGGGTCCTGCCGCCGCTTCGGGGTGGTACTGGACGCTGAAGGCCGGCTGGTCGAGCAGTTGGAGGCCCTCCACCACGTTGTCGTTGAGGCAGACGTGGGAGACCTCGGCGCGGCCGAAGGGGGTCTCGGAGACCTTGTCGAGCGGGGCGTCTACGGCGAAGCCGTGGTTGTGCGCGGTGACCTCGACCTTGCCGGTCGTACGGTCCTGCACGGGCTGGTTGATGCCGCGGTGGCCGTACTTCAGCTTGTACGTGCCGAAGCCGAGGGCGCGGCCGAGGATCTGGTTGCCGAAGCAGATGCCGAAGAGCGGGGTCTTCCGGGCGAGGACTTCCCGCATGAGGGCGACGGGACCGTCGGCGGTCGCCGGGTCTCCGGGGCCGTTGGAGAAGAAGACGCCGTCCGGGTTCACGGCGTAGACGTCCTCGGCGGTGGCCGTCGCGGGCAGCACGTGCACCTCGATGCCGCGTTCGGCCATCCGGTGCGGGGTCATGCCCTTGATACCGAGGTCGACGGCGGCGACGGTGAACTTCTTCGTACCGATCGCGGGGACGACGTACGTCTCCTTGGTGGCGACCTCGGCGGAGAGGTCCGCGCCCTTCATCTCGGGCGCCTGGCGCACCTCGGCGAGCATGGTGCCCGCGTCGGGCAGCGCGTTGCCGGAGAAGATGCCGACGCGCATGGCGCCGCGCTCGCGCAGGTGGCGGGTGAGGGCGCGGGTGTCGATGCCGCTGATGCCGACGACACCCTGGTTGCGCAGTTCCTCGTCCAGGGAGCGGCGCGAGCGCCAGTTGGAGGGCACGCGCGCGGGGTCGCGGACGACGTATCCGGCGACCCAGATCCGCTTGGACTCGGGGTCCTCGTCGTTGACGCCGGTGTTGCCGACGTGCGGGGCGGTCATCACGACGACCTGGCGGTGGTAGGACGGGTCGGTGAGGGTCTCCTGGTAGCCGGTCATGCCGGTGGAGAACACCGCTTCGCCGAAGGTCTCCCCCACGGCCCCGTAGGAGCGGCCGCGGAAGACCCGGCCGTCCTCCAGGACGAGTACGGCGGGAAGCGCCTTCTCCTTCTGTGCGGCGTTCCCCTGAGTGGAGGTCGTCATCGTGCGCCTTCCGTTTCCGTCTTGTTGATCATGTCGTTCAGGGTGTCGGCCCATTCGTTGTGCTCGGCAGCGCGGTCCGAACGGAATCCGGAGTCGAGGAGCCGGTCGCCGTGCGCCCAGGTCACGACCAGGAGTCCGCCCTCGGTGAGGACCTTGCCCGCGATGCCCTTGTCGAGCCGGGCCCCGCGCAGCTGCGCGGCCGGGATGAAGAAGTCGTCCGCTCCGGGGCGTACGACGTCCAGTCCCGCGTCCGTCAGGGTGAGCTCGGCCCGGCTGCGGGTACCCAGGCCCTGCGCCACGATGCGGTCGAGCCACTGCCCGGCGGTGGTGGAGCCGTGGTAGCGGCCGCTCATGCTCAGTCTCGCCGGACCGGGGTCTTCCGGCGCGTCGGGAAGCTCGGGCAGGTCGCCCTGGAGGGTGCCGCGCCACTTCCAGCCCTCGCGCATCAGCCAGTAGACGAGCGCGACGAAGAGCGCGAGGCCGACGAGCCAGCCGATCCGGGCGGACCAGTCGGTCACTTCCGCGGACTTCTGTGCGGCGGCGATGGAGAGGAGAGGTGTCACGCGAGCTTCCCGTCGACGAGGGTGGCCTTGCCCCGCAGCCAGGTGTGGGTGACCCGGCCCGGCAGCTCACGGCCCTCGTAGGGGGTGTTGCGGCTGCGCGAGGCGAAGCCAGCGGGGTCCACGGTCCCACGGTATGCGGTGTCGACGAGCGTGAGGTTGGCGGGCTCACCTGCCGAGACGGGACGTCCGTGGCCGGTGGCCCGGCCGATCGCGGCGGGCTTCACGGACATGCGGTCGGCGACGCCGGCCCAGTCGAGGAGTCCCGTCTCGACCATCGTCTGCTGGACGACGGACAGCGCGGTCTCCAGGCCGACCATGCCCATGGCGGCGGCGGCCCACTCGCAGTCCTTGTCCTCGTGGGGGTGCGGCGCGTGGTCGGTGGCGACGATGTCGATCGTGCCGTCGGCGAGGGCCTCACGCAGCGCCATGACGTCGCGCTCGGTGCGCAGCGGCGGGTTGACCTTGTAGACCGGGTTGTACGACCGCACCAGTTCGTCGGTGAGGAGCAGGTGGTGCGGGGTGACCTCGGCGGTGACGTCGATGCCGCGGGACTTGGCCCAGCGGACGATCTCGACGCTGCCGGCGGTCGACAGGTGGCAGATGTGGACGCGGGAGCCGACGTGCTCGGCGAGCAGGACGTCCCGGGCGATGATCGACTCCTCGGCCACCGCGGGCCAGCCGCCGAGACCGAGCTCGGCGGAGACGACGCCCTCGTTCATCTGGGCGCCCTCGGTGAGGCGGGGCTCCTGGGCGTGCTGGGCGACGACACCGCCGAAGGCCTTCACGTACTCCAGCGCGCGGCGCATGATCACCGCGTCGTCGACGCACTTGCCGTCGTCGGAGAAGACCGTGACGCCGGCGGCGGACTCGTGCATGGCGCCGAGCTCGGCGAGCTTCTTGCCCTCCAGGCCGACGGTGACCGCGCCGATCGGCTGCACGTCGCAGTAGCCGTGCTCCCGGCCGAGCCGGTAGACCTGCTCGACCACACCGGCGGTGTCGGCGACCGGGAAGGTGTTGGCCATGGCGAACACGGCCGTGAATCCGCCGCTCGCCGCCGCGCGGGTGCCGGTCAGCACGGTCTCGGAGTCCTCGCGGCCCGGCTCGCGCAGATGGGTGTGCAGGTCGACCAGGCCCGGCAGCAGCACCTTGCCGTCGGCCTCGACGACCTCCGCGCCCTCGGCGGACAGGCCGGTACCGACGGCCTCGATGACCTCGCCGTCGATCAGGACGTCCTGCGGCTCGCCGCCGAGCACCCGCGCACCACGGATAAGGATCTTGCTCATGGTCTTACTTCTCCTCGGTACGGGTGTGGGTGACGGCGGGCTCGTTGCCGCCCAGGAGCAGGTACAGGACGGCCATGCGGATGGAGACACCGTTGGCGACCTGCTCGACGACGGTGCAGCGCTCGGAGTCGGCGACCTCCGCGGTGATCTCCATGCCGCGGACCATCGGACCGGGGTGCATCACGATGGCGTGCTCCGGCATTTTCGCCATGCGGTCGCCGTCGAGCCCGTAGCGACGCGAGTACTCGCGCTCGGTGGGGAAGAACGCCGCGTTCATCCGCTCGCGCTGCACGCGCAGCATCATCACGGCGTCGGACTTGGAAAGGGTGCTGTCGAGGTCGTACGAGATCTCGCAGGGCCAGCTCTCCACGCCGACCGGCACCAGGGTGGGCGGCGCGACGAGGGTGACCTCGGCCCCGAGGGTGTGCAGCAGGTCCACGTTGGAGCGGGCGACGCGGCTGTGCAGGACGTCGCCGACGATCGTGATGCGCTTGCCGGACAGGTCCTGGCCGATCCCGGCGTCCTTGCCGACGAGCCGGCGGCGCATGGTGAAGGCGTCGAGCAGGGCCTGCGTGGGGTGCTGGTGGGTGCCGTCGCCCGCGTTGATGACGGCGGCGTCGATCCAGCCGGAGGTGGCGAGCCGGTAGGGGGCTCCGGAGGCGCCGTGCCGGATGACGACGGCGTCGACACCCATCGCCTCCAGGGTCTGGGCGGTGTCCTTGAGGGACTCGCCCTTGGAGACGCTCGATCCCTTGGCGGTGAAGTTGATGACGTCCGCGGAGAGGCGCTTCTCGGCGGCCTCGAAGGAGATCCGGGTGCGGGTCGAGTCCTCGAAGAAGAGGTTGACGACGGTGCGGCCGCGCAGGGTCGGCAGTTTCTTGATCGGCCGGTCGGCGACCCGGGCCATCTCCTCGGCGGTGTCGAGGATCAGGACGGCGTCGTCGCGGGTGAGGTCGGCGGCCGAGATGAGATGACGCTGCATCTGTCAGGCTCCGTAGGGAAGTTCAGGGAGGATTCGGGCATGCGGGCGCGCGGGAGCGCACGTCGCGGCACGGGCCGGAGTGCTACTGGCGCTCGCCCGGGGAGGTCCGCTTGGCACCGAGCAGCACGGTGTCGCGACCGTCCTCCTCGGCGAGCTGGACCTTGACCGTCTCCCGCAGCGACGTGGGGAGGTTCTTGCCGACGTAGTCGGCGCGGATGGGCAGTTCGCGGTGGCCCCGGTCGACGAGGACCGCGAGCTGCACGGCGCGCGGCCGGCCGATGTCGTTCAGCGCGTCGAGCGCGGCGCGGATGGTGCGGCCGGAGAAGAGCACGTCGTCGACGAGGACGACGAGGCGGCCGTCGATGCCGTCACCGGGGATCTCGGTGCGGGCCAGCGCACGGGGCGGGTGCATGCGCAGGTCGTCGCGGTACATGGTGATGTCGAGGGAGCCGACCGGGATCTTGCGGTCGGTGATCTCCTCGAGCTTGTCGGCCAGCCTGCGGGCGAGGAACACACCCCGGGTCGGAATGCCGAGGAGCACCACATCGTCGGCGCCCTTGGCGCGTTCGACGATCTCGTGGGCGATGCGGGTCAGCACCCGCGCGATGTCGGGCGCCTCCAGAACGGGCCGCGCATCGGCTTCGTACTGCTGCTTGTCGTGCTCGGTGTCCATAAGAAACGGACCTCCTTCTCCGCCTCACGGGACGGATCATTAAAGGACGTCGGATTTGCGCCATCAACGGTACCAGCCCGGCAACGCAGCTGATCACATCGGTTTGAGCCACCCCTGCGTGACACCCGCCCGAGGGCGGTCGAAAATCCTTCGGCTTGACGGGGGAGAGTAACGCTGCGTAACCTCACAGTGAGTCACCAGCCGCGCGGCGGAGCCGCACGTTGATACAGCGTCCGGGGAGCTATATGTCCAGCGAATACGCCAAACAGCTCGGGGCCAAGCTCCGCGCCATCCGCACCCAGCAGGGCCTTTCCCTCCATGGCGTGGAGGAGAAGTCGCAGGGCCGCTGGAAGGCGGTCGTGGTCGGTTCGTACGAGCGCGGCGACCGCGCCGTCACCGTACAGCGTCTCGCCGAGCTGGCGGACTTCTACGGGGTTCCGGTCCAGGAACTGCTGCCCGGCACCACTCCGGGCGGGGCCGCCGAGCCGCCGCCGAAGCTGGTCCTCGACCTCGAGCGGCTCGCGCACGTGCCGGCCGAGAAGGCGGGCCCGCTCCAGCGCTACGCGGCGACGATCCAGTCGCAGCGCGGCGACTACAACGGCAAGGTGCTGTCGATCCGCCAGGACGACCTGCGCACCCTCGCCGTGATCTACGACCAGTCCCCCTCGGTCCTGACCGAGCAGCTGATCAGCTGGGGCGTCCTGGACGCGGACGCGCGCCGCGCGGTCGCCCACGACGAGGGCTGAATCCCTTAGGACAGCTCAGCAGAAACGTGGGGGGGGGGGGGGGGGGGGGGGGGGGGGGGGGGGGGGGGGGGCGGGGGCGGCCGGCGGGGGGGGGGGGCGGGGCGGGGCGGGGCGGGGGGCCGGCGCGGGCGGGGGGCGGGGGGGGGGGCGGCGGGGGCCACAG
>NZ_JBIAQM010000012.1:0-64439 GCF_042888945.1 Streptomyces sp. NPDC002698 | reverse complement strand
GGCGCCTCCACCCCAGGCCCCCCCCCCCCACCCCGGGCGGGGGGGGGGGGGCCCCCCGCGGGGGGCCCCCCCCCCCCGGGCGCCCGTCTGCGGGCCTGGGGAGGCGTCGGGGTACCGGAACGCCGGAGGGCCCGCAGCGTGATCGCTGCGGGCCCTCCGGCGTTCCGTACGCCCCCTTGGGGCCGTACGGCTACGGCGGTTGCTGCTGCCGGTCAGTCCTCGTCGCGGCGGAGCGACGGCTTCAGGTCCTTCAGCCGGCCCAGCAGGCCGTTCACGAACGAGGGCGACTCGTCCGTGGAGAACTCCTTCGCCAGCTGCACCGCCTCGTCGAGCACCACGGCGTCCGGGGTCTCGTCGACCCAGATCAGCTCGTAGGTGCCGAGGCGCAGGATGTTGCGGTCGACGACCGGCATCCTGTCCAGCGTCCAGCCGACGGCGTACTGCGCGAGCAGGTCGTCGATCCGCCGCGTCTTGGTGGCGTAGCCCTCGACCAGCTCCATCGTGTATTCGCTGACCGGCGGCTGCCGGGTGTCCGAACGGGAGTGCCGGATCCAGTCCGCGAGGACCGTCAGTACGTCCACACCGCGCTGGTCGCCCTCGAAGAGGATCTGGAAGGCGCGCTTACGGGCCGTGTTGCGGGCAGCCACGGTTAGCTGTTCACCCGGCCGAGGTAGTCGCTGGTGCGAGTGTCGACCTTGATCTTCTCACCGGTGGTGATGAAGAGCGGGACCTGGATCTGGTGACCGGTCTCCAGGGTGGCGGGCTTGGTGCCACCGGTGGAGCGGTCGCCCTGAACGCCCGGCTCGGTCTCCTGGACGACCAGCTCGACGGCGGCCGGCAGCTCGACGAAGAGCACCTCGCCCTCGTGCTGGGCGACGGTGGCCGTGAAGCCCTCGATGAGGAAGTTGGCGGCGTCGGCGACGGCCTTGCGGTCGACCATGAGCTGGTCGTAGGTCTCCATGTCCATGAAGACGAAGTACTCGCCGTCCATGTACGAGAACTGCATGTCGCGCTTGTCGATCGTGGCCGTCTCGACCTTGACGCCGGCGTTGAACGTCTTGTCGACGACCTTGCCGGAGAGCACGTTCTTCAGCTTGGTGCGCACGAAGGCCGGGCCCTTGCCGGGCTTGACGTGCTGGAACTCGACGACGGACCAGAGCTGGCCTCCGTCGAGCTTGAGCACCAGGCCGTTCTTGAGGTCGTTCGTGGAAGCCACGGTTGCGGAATCTCCTGGACTGACGTGGACGACCCCGGCGCACGCACGCGGCTCGAAAGCTAGAGCGCGAGCAGTTCCTTGGTCGTGATGGTGAGTAGCTCGGGTCCGCCGTCCGCCTCAGGGCGTACGACGAGCGTGTCATCGATCCTGACACCGCCCCGGCCCGGAAGGTGGACCCCCGGTTCGACGGTGACCGGCACGCAAGCGTCCAGTTTACCCATGGCCGCGGGGGCAAGCTGCGGGTCCTCGTCGATTTCGAGCCCGACCCCGTGTCCCGTCAGGGGCGGAAGGCCTTCGGTATGACCTCCGGCGTCCAGTACCTGACGGGCCGCGCGGTCCACGTCCCGGTAGGCGGCGCCGGGTGCCAGCGCCTCCCGGCCGGCGCGCTGGGCGGCGAAGACGAGGTCGTACAGCTCGATCTGCCAGCCGGCGGGCGAGGTGCCGATCACGAACGTACGACCGATCTCACAGCGGTAGCCGCGGTAGGTGGCGCCGAGACAGACGGAGAGGAAGTCGCCCTCCTCGACACGCCGGTCGCTGGGCCGGTGGCCGCGGAGTCCCGAGTTCGGGCCGGTGCCGACCGAGGTCGCGAAGGCCGGTCCGTCGGCGCCGTGGTCGACGAGCCGGCGCTCCAGTTCCAGGGCGAGATGGCGCTCCGTACGGCCGACGAGAATCGACTCGAGGAGTTCGCCGAGCGCCTGGTCGGCGATCTCGGCGCCGATCCGCAGCGCGGAGATCTCCTCCTCGTCCTTGATCACGCGCAGCTGCTCCACCGCGCCGCCCAGGTCGTCCAGGCGCAACCGCGGCGCGACCGAGCCGAGGGCACGGTGCCGGGTCACGGTCAGGTGGTGTTCCTCGACCGCGAGGGAATCGGCGCCCTGGTCGACCGCCAGTCCTGCGGCGGCGACGGCCGGATCACCTCCGGCACGCGGCAGCACCCTGACGTCCAGCGCCTCGTCGGGGCGCCCTTCCATGGCTTCGCCGGACGGCGGGCCGGCGCACAGCAGCATGTCCTCGTCGCCGCCGAGCAGCAGCACCGAGCCGAGCGGCGCGGCACCGGCGAGATACCTCACGTTGGCGGGACGGGTGACGAGCGCTGTCGCGCTGCCGCCCGCCGTACAACGCTCCCGGAGCCGCTCTCTGCGGGTCGCGTACACCTCTGGCATGACCCGAGCCTACGAGCGGTGGCCGGATGTCGCCGGTTCAGAGAGCCGGACGGGTAGGTCCGGCGCCCGGACGGACGGCCACGGGGCTCGGACCGGACCGGTCAGGACCGCGGCGGGCCGGACCCTTTCGGCATCGCGACCGGCCGAACCCTTTCTTCACCTCGGCGGTCCGAACCCTTTCACCACTGCGGCGGGCTGGCGATCGAGCGCGCCAGGACGTCGTCGAGGACGCGGGCCGTGGCCGCCACGTCGAGCTGGGAGTTGTCGATGATCGGGAGTCCGGAGCCGTACCAGCCGGCCATGCGGCCGTGGATGCGCGCGACCTCCTCGTCGCTGAGCCTGCGGTTCCCCGAGCGCTCCGCGTTGCGCTCGAGGACCACTTCCAGGCCCGGCAGGAGCACGACCGGCAGCAGCCCGGGGCCCACGTGCCGCTTCCAGCCGCCGAGGCCGACGACCGGCCGGTCCGGAAAGACGGCGTCGTCGAGGATGCACGAGATGCCGTTGGCCAGGAAGTTGCGGGCGGCGAAGCCGCAGGTGCGGCGGGCGAGACGGTACTGCGCCTCGGAATGGTCGTTCCAGCCCGACTGCGGGTCGGCGAAGCCCGAGCGCACCCATTCGCGTACGTCGTCGAGGCTGATGTGGGCCGTGGGCACCCGGCGGTGGTCCGCCCAGTACTTGGCGACGCTGGTCTTCCCGGCCCCTGCGGGCCCGATGAGCAGGACCGCGAGCGTGGTCGCCGCCGGGTCGGGCGCGCCCGTGGCGGGCGGCAGGCTCGGCATGGCCACCGACACACCCGGAGGCAGCCGCACATGCCCGGTGGTGTCCGGTGCGGGCGACACCGGCGGGTGCTGCGGAGGCTGCGCCGACGGATGCTGCGGCTGCTGCACCGATGGGTGCTGCGGAGGCTGCTGGGGCATCTGATGCGGTGGCAGATGATGCTGCGGCACCTGGGCGGGTGGGGCGCCGGGCGGCACCGGCGCTCCGGCGAAGCCCGGAGCGGGCGCGGGGCCCTGCTGCCCCGGGTACTGTCCGGCCGGCGACCATCCGGCGGCCGGCCCTTGCCCCGGCTGGTGGGGCGGCGGCAGCGGAGCCCCCACTGCGTGCTGCATCCGGTGCCACTCCGTCTCGTACAGGCGATGTGCGCTGGTGGACGGGACGCCGGTCCCGTCGCTACCGAACGGTACCTTCCCCGGCCGCCGTTGTGTGAACGGCCGGGGACCGTGCGAAGTGCCCGGTGAGGAGAGGCAAAACGGGCTGAGCAGGTGTTCTCGGGACCTTACGTCCTCGCCGGGCGGCGCCCGTTACTCGCCGACCTCGCCGTAGGCCGCGAGCAGGACGGCCGGATCCGGGCCCTCCAGGACGGTCGGTTTGGCCAGTCCGTCGAGGACGATGAAGCGCAGCAGGTCGCCCCGGGACTTCTTGTCGACCTTCATGTTCTCCACGAGCTTGGGCCACTGGTCGTAGCGGTAGTTCAGCGGGAGACCCACGGACTGAAGGATCGTGCGGTGGCGGTCGGCCGTCGCGTCGTCCAGTCGGCCCGCGAGGCGGCCGAGTTCGGCGGCGAAGTGCATGCCGACGGAGACGGCCGCGCCGTGCCGCCACTTGTAGCGCTCGTTCTTCTCGATGGCGTGGGCGAGGGTGTGGCCGTAGTTGAGGATCTCGCGCAGCCCCGACTCCTTGAGGTCGCCGGAGACGACCTCGGCCTTGACCTTGATGGAGCGTTCGATCAGCTCGGCGGTGTGCGGGCCCGCGGGCGTGCGGGCCGCCTCGGGGTCGGACTCGATGAGTTCCAGGATCACCGGGTCGGCGATGAAGCCGGCCTTGATGATCTCCGCGAGCCCGGAGACGTAGTCGTTGACCGGAAGCGAGTCCAGCGCGGCCAGGTCGCACAACACGCCCGTGGGCGGGTGGAAGGCGCCGACGAGGTTCTTGCCCTCGGCGGTGTTGATGCCGGTCTTGCCGCCGACCGCCGCGTCGACCATGGCGAGCACGGTGGTGGGCACGGCGACCCAGCGCACCCCGCGCAGCCAGGTCGCGGCCACGAATCCGGCGAGGTCGGTGGTGGCGCCGCCGCCGACGCCGACGATGACGTCGGTGCGGGTGAAACCGCACTGGCCGAGCGCCTTCCAGCAGTAGGCCGCGACCTCGGCGGTCTTGGCCTCCTCGGCGTTCGGCACCTGGATGGCGACGGCCTCGAAGCCCTGCTCGGCCAGGTCGGCGCGGAGCGCCTCACCGGTGTCGGCGAGTGCCTCGGGGTGGATCACGGCGACGCGCTTGGCCCTGTCGCCGATCAAGGCGCCGAGCTCACCGAGGAGCTGACGGCCGATCAGGACCTCGTAGGGGTCGGTGCCCGCACTGCCGCCGACCTGGACGCGGGTCACTGCCTGGCTCATGCTTCCTTCAACTCCAGTGCGTCGAGGACCCCTTGGGCGACCTCATCGGGGGTGCGGCCGTCGGTCGCCACGACCGCGCGGGCGACTTCGGTGTACAGGTGGCGGCGGGCCTCCATCAGCTCGCGCCACTGCTTGCGCGGGTTGACGGCGAGCAGCGGCCGGGCCGCGTTCAGGCCGGTGCGCTGCACCGCCTCCTCGACGTCCATGGAGAGGTAGACGACCTGGTGGCCGGCGAGCAGCGCGCGGGTGTCGGCGTCCAGGACCGAACCGCCGCCCAGGGCCAGCACTCCGTCGTGCTCGGCGAGTGCCGTCCGCACCGCCCGCTTCTCGATCGCGCGGAAGGCGGGCTCGCCCTCGTCGACGAAGATGTCGGCGACGGTGCGGCCCTCGGCGGCCACGATGTCGTCGTCCGTGTCCCGGTAGGCGCAGCCGAGCCGCTCGGCGACGAGCGCGCCCACCGTGGACTTCCCGACCCCCATCGGCCCCACCAGGACCAGCCGTGGGGCGGTCACCGGATGGCCAGGTTCTCGAGGTACGAGCGGACGTTGCGGCGGGTCTCGGTGACCGAGTCGCCGCCGAACTTCTCGGCCACCGCGTCCGCGAGGACGAGGGCGACCATGGCCTCGGCGACGATGCCGGCGGCCGGCACGGCGGAGACGTCGGAGCGCTGGTGGTGGGCCTTGGCGGCCTCGCCGGTGGCGACGTCGACGGTGGCCAGCGCGCGCGGCACGGTGGCGATCGGCTTCATCGCGGCGCGGACGCGCAGCAGCTCGCCGGTGCTCAGACCGCCCTCGGTGCCGCCGGCGCGGCCCGACGTCCGCTTGATGCCCTCGGGCGTGGAGACGATCTCGTCGTGGGCCTGGGAGCCGGGCACCCGGGCCAGCTCGAAGCCGTCGCCGATCTCGACGCCCTTGATCGCCTGGATGCCCATCAGGGCGCCGGCGAGACGGGCGTCGAGCTTGCGGTCCCAGTGCACGTGCGAGCCGAGGCCCACGGGAACGCCGTAGGCGAGGACCTCGACGACGCCGCCGAGCGTGTCACCGTCCTTGTGGGCCTGGTCGACCTCGGCGACCATCGCCTTCGAGGCGTCGGCGTCGAGGCAGCGCAGCGGGTCGGCGTCGAGCCTCTCGACGTCGGCCGGGGTGGGGTACACCCCCTGCGGGGCCTTCACGGAGCAGAGTTCGACGACGTGGGAGACGATCTCGATCCCGGCCGTCTCCTTCAGGTACGAGCGGGCGACGGCGCCGAGCGCCACGCGGGCCGCGGTCTCGCGGGCGGAGGCGCGCTCCAGGATCGGGCGGGCCTCGTCGAAGCCGTACTTCTGCATGCCGGCGAGGTCGGCGTGGCCGGGCCGCGGGCGGGTCAGCGGGGCGTTGCGGGCGAGACCGTCGAGGATCTCCCGGTCCACCGGGTCGGCCGCCATGACCTGGTCCCACTTGGGCCATTCGGTGTTGCCGACCATGACCGCGACCGGGGAGCCGAGGGTGAGGCCGTGCCGGACGCCGCCGAGGAAGGTGACCTCGTCACGCTCGAACTTCATCCGGGCACCGCGTCCATAGCCCAGGCGTCGCCGGGCGAGGTGGTCCGCCACCATCTCCGTGGTGATCGGCACGCCGGCGGGAAGACCCTCCAGCGTCGCGACAAGTGCGGGACCGTGGGACTCCCCAGCGGTCAGCCAGCGCAACCTGCTCAACGGTGCTCCTCATGCTCGCGCCCTGTGCTGCTGCTGCGTACACGTGTCCTCGCGTACGGCGACGGCGCGACCGGGTGCGCGGCCCAGGCCCGCCATGTCCGATCCTCCCACGTCCTGAGGCGGGAACCGGCCGCAGGTCCATCAGGCGGGACGGCCGGTCACGGACGGCGGGCTCAGGGTGCCCCGTCCTGCGCCTACGCCTGCGGCTGGCTCTGGCTCTGGCCCGGAGCGTAGGCACCGAGGAAGTCGGCGCCGCTGGACCCGGCCTGCGCCGGGGTATGCGGAACCCCGTCCTGCTGGTTCTGCTGGTTCTGCTGCGGGGCGTACTCGCCCAGATAGTCCGCGCCGCGCCCCTGGCCGTACTGCGCCGCAGCGTGCACGGGCACACCCGCCCGCACGGCACGCCGGTACTGGATCTTGCGCTTGATCTTGACGATCCATGAGCCGACGACGGCCAGCACGATCAGCACCAGCACCGTGACCTGCACCCAGTCGGGCATGAACTTCAGGACGAGCTCGAAGATCTCACCCTTGCCGGACGCCAGTGGCACCCCGGTGGACACGCTGGTCATGTACCTGACTCCCCCTACCCTGTGCTCCGCCCCCTGCGGAACTCAGAGGATCTTACGGGAAGCGAGCGCGTGTTCCCCAGCTTTTCTCATGGCGCCCAGAGGGGCCGGGTGCCGCCCGGTCATCTGCTCCACCTGGAGCACCGCCTGGTGCACGAGCAGATCCAGTCCGCCGACCACCGCTCCGCCGTACGCGGACCAGCGCGCGGCGAGGTCGGTCGGCCAGGGGTCGTACAGCACGTCGAAGAGGGTCGTGGGGCGCCCCGGGACGGCGGCGGCCAGCGCGTCCGTGGTCCCGGCCGGCGTCGTGGCGATCACCAGCGGCGCCCGCAGCGCCTGTTCGGCGTCACCCCAGCCCTCGGTGCGCACCTCGATGCCGAGGCACTCGCCCCACTGCCGCATCTCGGCGGCCCGCTCCCGGCTCCGTACGTACGCGACGACCTCACCGGTGCAGATCCGGGCGAGGGCGGCCAGTGCGGAGGAGGCGGTGGCACCGGCGCCGAGAACGGCGGCCGAGTCGACCTGCTCGATCCCCCGCTCGCGCAGCGCGGCGACCATCCCGGGGACGTCGGTGTTGTCGCCGACGCGCCGCCCGTCCTCGGTGAACACGACGGTGTTGACCGCCTCGACGGAGGCGGCCGTCTCGCTGACCTCGTCGAGCAGCGGCATGACGGCCCGCTTGAGCGGCATGGTCAGCGACAGCCCGGCCCACTCCGGTCCGAGTCCCTCGACGAAGGCGGGCAGCGCCGCCTCGTCGATCTCGAAACGGTCGTACGTCCACTCGCCGAGACCGAGTTCCCGGTACGCGGCGCGGTGCAGCACCGGCGAGAGGGAGTGCGCGATCGGCGAACCGAGCACGGCAGCCCGGCGGGCGTCAGTTGCCCGAGCTGGCATTGAACTTGTCCTTGAGTTTCTCGAACTGGGCCAGCGTCTTGGCGAATTCCGTATTGTTCTGACCGTCGGTCGCCACGAAATACATCCAGCCGTCCTTCGTGGGGTTGAACACCGCCCTGAAGGCGTCGTCGCCCGGATTGCCGATCGGACCGGGCGGCAGACCCCTGTGGTAATACGTGTTGTACGGGTCCGGATTGCTGTTGATCTCGGACTCGCCGATGTTGATCTCGCTCTGGCCCTTCAGGTAATTGAAGGTCGAGTCGAACTGCAGCTTCTGGTTGGTCTCGGTGTTGGTGACCTTCAGACGGTTGTAGACGACCTCGGCCATCTTGCGGTAGTCGTCGTGCGTCTTGCCCTCGGCCTGGACCAGGCTCGCGACCGTGACCACCTGAAGGGGGTTGTCGAGCTTGAGCGCCTTCGCCTTCGCCACGAGCCCCAACGCCGTGTACCTCTTGTTGGCCTGCGCGACCATGCCCTTCAGCACGGCCTCGGGCTTCATGCCCTTGGCGGCGGGGTACGTGAGCGGATAGAGGAACCCCTCGAGGGGGTCCTTTATGTCCTTGTCGCTGTTCGCCCAGCTCGGCAGCCCGAGGCTCTTGTACTTCTTCTTCGCCACGGCGCTGGTGGTGCCCTTGGCGAGTCCGAGCTTCGCGTCGATCAACTTGTACACCTGGGCATTGCGCAGACCCTCGCGCACGGTGACGTTGTTCTGGCTCTTGGGGTCGAGCATCAACTCGACGGCGCTCTTGGCCGACATCCCCTTGCGCAGGATATAGGCGCCCGCCTGGATCGACTTGCCCTTGGGATTATCGTTCTGAGCGGACACGAACGCGTCCACGCTCTTCACGACACCGGCCGCTTTGAGCTTCTGGCCGATCACATAGCCGCCCTCGCCCTTGCCGATCTCGACGGGAATTTCTCCCGTGCCCTCGCCGGCAAAGTCGGGGGCCGCGCCGAAACGATTCTGGTAGTAGTCGTACCCGAAATACCCGGCGCCCGCGATACCGCCGCCGAAGACCATGACGACCACCAGGCAGGCGAAGCCGTTGCGGCTCTTCTTGCCCTTGCCGCCGCGCTCCCTGCCGCCGCCCCGCTGCTCCTTGAGGTCCCCGCGGCCCCGGCGCTCCTTCGGGTCGTCGTCGTCCTCGTCGAGGTCGTCCTCGTCGTCGCCACCGGCGAAGAAGGCGTGCTCGCCCTGGTCCGGCCCCGGGTCCCAGTCCGGCTCGGGTTCGGGCTCGGCCCGGCGCCGGGCCGGCGGCTCGGGCGGAGGATAGGCGTCCGGGGTGTTGTAGCGGTCGGGCTGCTCAGCCGTGTACTGGCCCGCGTAGGGGTCGGCGGGGTCGGCCGTGTACGGCACCTGGGACTGCGCGCCGGTGCCGTTGTCCGCGTACTGCTGCTGCCCCTGGTTCGGGTACTGCTGCCCGCCCTGGGTGTCGTACTGCTGCTGACCCTGCCCCGGGTACTGCTGCTGGCCCTGCCCCGGATACTGCTGCTGACCCTGGTTCGGGTACTGCTGCCCACCCTGGGTGTCGTACTGCTGCTGCCCCTGCCCCGGGTACTGCTGCTGCCCCTGGCCGGGGTACTGCTGCTGACCCTGGAACTGCTGACCCTGGAACTGCTGGTCCTGGTACTGCTGCTGGCCCGGGTACTGACCGTGCTGGCCCTGCGGCGGGTACTGCTGGCCCTGGTACTGCTGACCCTGGCCCCAGTCGCCCTGCTGCGGATAGTGCTGCGGCTGGCCGCCGTCGTAGGCGGACTGGCCGTCGGCGGCCTGCCCGCCCCATCCGCCGTCCCCGTACAACGGGTCCTCCGGATGCCACGGTTCGGAGCCAGAGCCCCGGCCATACTCAGTCATCGATCCCCTACGAGCCGCGAGCCGGCAGCGGCCGGCTCCTATGGCCCGGCTCCCGTCCGCCTCTTTACTGTGCGACGGCTGTTCGAACACCACCGCATCGGGCGGAACGTTACCGTATCGCGATCACATGACCACTTCGACGCCCTCGCCGGGCGACTTGCCTGACACCCGTTCGGATTCCAGGGCCTGCTGAAGGATGACGACGGCTGCCGCCTGGTCGATCACCGACCGGCCCTTCTTCGACTTCACGCCCGAGGCGCGCAAGCCCTGACTGGCCGTGACCGTGGTCATCCTCTCATCCACGAGCCGTACCGGAACAGGAGCGATCCCTTCCGCGAGCTCCTGGGCGAAGGCACGGACCTTGACCGCGGCGGGCCCCTCGCCCCCCTTGAGGGAGCGAGGGAGTCCGACGACGACCTCGATCGGCTCGTACTCCTCGACGAGTTGCCTGAGCCGGCGGTGGGCGGCCGGGATGTCACGCCCCGGGACCGTCTCCACCGGTGTCGCGAGGATCCCGTCGGGGTCGCACGAGGCGACCCCGATCCGGGCGTCCCCGACGTCGATCGCGAGCCGACGTCCTCTGCGCATGTCCGCGGCCTCTACTTGGCCGTCTCGGCGACGAGGCGCTGGACCGCGTCGATGGCCTCGCCGACGGCGGCGGGGTTCTGGCCACCGCCCTGGGCGACGTCCGGCTTGCCGCCACCGCCGCCGCCGAGGGTCTTGGCGGCGGCGCGGACCAGTTCGCCGGCCTTCAGACCGCGCTCGCGGGCGGCCTCGTTGGTGGCGATGACGGTCAGGGGCTTGCCGCCCGCGACCGTGAACAGGGCCACCACGGCGGCGCGTCCGCCCTGGATGCGGCCGCGCACGTCGAGGACCAGCTTGCGCAGGTCGTCGGCGCCCGTGCCGTCCGGGACCTGACCGGTGACCAGGGCCACTCCGTTGACGTCCTTGGCGGACTCGACGAGACCGGCGGCGGCCTGGAGGACCTTCTCCGCGCGGAACTTCTCGATCTCCTTCTCGGCGTCCTTCAGCTTGCCGAGCATGGCGGAGATCTTCTCCGGAAGCTCCTCCGGGCGGCCCTTGACCAGTTCCTGGAGCTGGGCGACGACCGTGTGCTCACGGGCCAGGAAGTTGTACGCGTCGACGCCGACCAGGGCCTCGATGCGCCGCACGCCGGAGCCGATGGACGACTCGCCGAGCAGCTTGACCAGGCCGAGCTGGGAGGTGTTGTGCACGTGGGTGCCGCCGCACAGCTCCTTGGAGAAGTCGCCGATGGTCACGACGCGGACGCGCTCGCCGTACTTCTCGCCGAACTCGGCGATGGCGCCCTGCTTCTTGGCCTCGTCCAGGCTCAGGATCTCGGCGTGCACGTCCAGGTCGCGGGCGAGCACCTCGTTGATCTGCTGCTCGACGTCCGTCATCACGGCCGTCGGGACGGCGGACGGGGAGCCGAAGTCGAAGCGGAAGCGGCCGGGCTGGTTCTCGGAACCGGCCTGGGCGGCCGTCGGGCCGAGGGCGTCGCGCAGCGCCTGGTGCGTGAGGTGCGTGGCCGAGTGGGCGCGGGCGATGGCCGTACGACGGCGTACGTCGATGGTGGCCTGGGCCTTGGCGCCGACGGTGACCTCGCCGACCTGGACGACGCCCTTGTGGACGTACACGCCCGGGACGGGCTTCTGGCAGTCGCGGATCTCGATGACGGCACCGGTGTCGACCCGGAGGCGGCCCGTGTCACCGATCTGACCGCCGCCCTCGGCGTAGAACGGGGTGCGGTCGAGGACGATCTCGACCTCGTCGCCCTCGGTGGCGGCCGGGGAGGAGACGCCGTCGACGAGGATGCCGACGACCGTCGACTCGGCCTCGGTGCGGTCGTAGCCGATGAAGTCGGTCTCGCCGGCGGCGTCGGCGATCTGACGGTAGGCGCCGAGATCGGCGTGGCCGGTCTTCTTGGCGCGGGCGTCGGCCTTGGCCTTGTCCCGCTGCTCCTTCATCAGGCGGCGGAAGCCGTCCTCGTCCACCGACAGGCCCTGTTCGGCGGCCATTTCGAGGGTGAGGTCGATCGGGAAGCCCCAGGTGTCGTGGAGCAGGAAGGCCTTGTCGCCGGCGAGGACCGTGCCGCCGGACTCCTTGGTGTCGGTGATGGCCGTGTCGAGGATGTTCGTGCCGGCCTTCAGCGTCTTGAGGAAGGCGGCCTCCTCGGCGAGGGCCACGGTCTCGATCCGCTGCCGGTCGGTGACCAGCTCCGGGTACTGCTGCCCCATCATCGCGATCACGACGTCGATGAGGTCCTTGACGACCGGTCCGGTGGCGCCGAGCAGGCGCATGTTGCGGATGGCGCGGCGCATGATGCGGCGCAGCACGTAGCCGCGGCCCTCGTTGCCGGGGCTCACGCCGTCACCGATGAGCATCACGGAGGTGCGCATGTGGTCGGTGACCACGCGCAGCGAGACATCGGAGCCGTGGGCGGCGCCGTACTCGACACCCGTCAGCTCGGTGGCCTTCTTGATGACGGCCATGGAGGTGTCGATCTCGTACATGTTCTGTACGCCCTGCAGAATCATGGCGAGGCGCTCGAGACCGAGGCCGGTGTCGATGTTCTTGCTGGGCAGGTCGCCGAGGATCTCGAAGTCGTCCTTCGAGGTGCCCTCGCCGCGCTCGTACTGCATGAAGACCAGGTTCCAGATCTCCACGTAGCGCTCGTCGTTGACGGCCGGGCCGCCCTCGACGCCGAACTCGGGGCCGCGGTCGTAGTTGATCTCGGAGCACGGACCGCAGGGGCCCGGGACGCCCATGGACCAGTAGTTGTCCTTCTTGCCCAGGCGCTGGATGCGCTCGGCCGGGACGCCGATCTTGTCGCGCCAGATGGTCTCGGCCTCGTCGTCGTCGAGGTAGACCGTGATCCACAGACGCTCGGGGTCGAGGCCGTAACCACCCTTGTCCTGGGGCGAGGTGAGCAGCTCCCAGGCGTAGGTGATGGCGCCTTCCTTGAAGTAGTCGCCGAAGGAGAAGTTGCCGCACATCTGGAAGAACGTGCCGTGGCGCGTGGTCTTGCCGACCTCTTCGATGTCGGGTGTGCGCACACACTTCTGCACGCTGGTGGCGCGCGCCCAGGGAGCCTTGACCTCACCGAGGAAGTACGGCTTGAAGGGGACCATGCCGGCGGGGACCAGGAGCAGAGTCGGGTCGTCCGCGATGAGCGACGCCGAAGGGACGACGGTGTGACCGCGCTCCTCGTAGAAGCTCAACCAGCGGCGGCGGATTTCAGCCGACTCCATCAGTGGTCCTCATTCCGGTTGTACGTGTACGTCGTGTTGTCGATGTACTTGATCTGCTTGTTGTCGCCCGGCTGCTCGCCGCCGCCGATCGCGGCGATGCGGCGCTGCGTGGGCAGTTCGGGATCCGGGTCCGCGTTCAGGCCGAGCACCTCGCCGAGTTCGGCCTCTCGCTGGGCCATCCCGTCGCGGACGTCGAGGGCGAACTCCTTGAGCCGGTGGCCCGCGTCGATCGCCTTGTTCGCGGCCTGTGCCGCGAGGCTCTCGGGGGTCAGCTTCTTGAGCTTGCGGTTGACCTTGGTGGTGGCCCATACACCCGCGGCTGCGCCCGCGGTGAACCAGAACGTACGGCGGAACATCGCTGCGTCAGTCCTTCTTCCGCTTTCCCCGCCGCGCGGACGGGACGGTGCGGCCCACGATCACGGTACGCCGGGACGCTTTGTCGGGCACATTCTCTCGACGGCCTCCGATGGCCCGGCGCACGCCGTACCCGAACGCCGCGACCTTGACCAGCGGGCCGCCGAACGTGGAGGCGACGGTCGTCGACAGCGCCGAGGCGTTCGACGTGACCTCCTGGACGTCCGACGCGATGGCGTCGACCCGGTCGATCTGCGTCTGCGCGGAGCGCACCGCCGCCGAGGCGTCGGCCAGGAGCGGGACGGCCTGGTCGGTCACGTCCGCCACGAGCTTGGTGGTCGCCCTGAGCGTCTGGGCCAGCCTCACCAGCGCGACGGCGAGGAAGGAGACCAGGATCGCCCAGAAGACGGCCACCAGGATCCCGGCCACCTCACCACCGGACACTGTGCACCCGCTCCCTGACTGTGTGCCTGAACATCGAAAAGTCGTCACCCGAGCCTATCGCGCCGGGGCCGGGGCTCCGTACCGCATTTATCCGCTCCGGAGTGTGGAGTTGCGGGAACCGATTGTACGGAGCGCTAGCGTGTCAGTACGCTCCGTATCTCATGCAGCGTTCTCAGCACGCCCGACACTCCGGTCCTGCCGCACCCGGCAATCTGCCCCTGGAACTCGACGCGTTCGTGGGGCGCTCCGCCGAGCTCGCGCGGCTGGCCGAGGCGCTGGAGACGGTCCGCCTGGTGACCGTGACCGGCATGGGCGGCGTCGGCAAGACCCGGCTCGCCACGCACGCCGCGGCGGGGACGTACCCGCGCGACGGCGTGTGGCGCGTGGACCTGTCCGCGGTGCAGGAACCGGAACTCGTCGAGTACGCCGTGGCCGAGGCCCTCGGTCTGACCGACCACACGGCGAAGCCGGTACGTCGGACGCTGCTCGACCACCTCGCCGGGCGCCGGCTCCTGCTGGTCCTGGACGGCTTCGAGCATCTGGTCGACGTGAGTGCCTCCTTGGCGGGCGAGTTGCTGCGGCGGGCGCCGGGACTGCGGGTGCTGGCCGTGGGCCGCAGACCGCTGGGCATCGCGGGCGAGCGGGTGTTCCCGCTGGCTCCGCTGGCCGCCGCGGAGGCGGTGGAGCTGTTCGCGGACCGGGCGGCGGCCCGGGTGCCCGGCTTCGCTCTGGACGAGGGCAACAGCTCCGACGTCCGGGAGCTGTGCCGGCGGCTGGACGGGATCCCGCTGGCGCTGGAACTGGCGGCGGGACGCGTCGGCGCCCTGTCCCCGGCGCAGCTCCTGGCCCGCCTGGAGGACCGGTTCCGGCTGCTGACCGGCGGGGTGCGCGACGCGCCGCCGCGGCACCAGACCCTGCGGACGGCGATCGGCTGGAGCCACGAACTGTGCACACCGGCCGAACGGCTCCTGTGGGCACGTCTTTCGGTGTTCGCCGGACAGTTCGACCTGGAGGCCGCCGAATACGTGTGCAGCGGGGACGGGCTGCGCTCCGACGACGTGCTGGACGTGCTGGGCGAGCTGCTCGCGCAGTCGGTGCTGTCGCGCGAGGACACCGCGGCGGGTGTGCGCTACCGGATGCTGGACACGGTCCGGGCCTACGGCGCGCACTGGCTGGAGGCGACGGGCGACGCGGAGCGGCTGCGCCGCCGCCACCGCGACTGGTACATGGGCCTGGTCACCTGGTGCGAGCTGGACTGGTTCTCGCCGCGGCAGGCCGAGGTGGCGGTACGCGTCGAGACGGAACTGCCGAATCTGCGCTGCGCGCTGGAGTACTCGCTCGGCGAACCCGACGAGGCGCATCTGGGCCAGTACCTGGCGGGCGCCCTGTGGTTCTACTGGGTCGGCTGCGGCCGGCTCTCCGAGGGCAGGCACTGGCTGGAGCGCAGTGTCGAGCTCGACGGCGACCGTGACCAGTCACGGCTGAAGGCCCTGTGGGTGCTCGGCTATGTGGCGGTCCTCCAGGGTGACTCGGTGCCCGCGCTGTCCGCGCTCCAGGAGTGCCGCGAGGAGGCGGAGCGCTGCGAGAACGCCGTCGCGGTCGCCTACGCCGAGCATCGCACCGGCTGTCTGGCCCTGGTCACGGACGACATGGCGCGTGCCGAGGAACTGCTGCGCTCGGCGCTGGACCGCTATCACGAGATCGGCGAGCTCAACAGCAATGTGCTGATGGCCCAGGTCGAACTGGCGATGGCGCTCGCCTTCCAGGGCGATCTGCCGGGAGCGGTGAAGCTGTGCGAGGACGTCCGCGGGGTCTGCGAGGACCACGGGGAGCGCTGGGCGCTGGCGTACGCGCTGTACGTCCTCGCGTACGAGGCCCAGGCCGAGGGCGATCAGGCCCGGGCCCGCGGCCTGCTGGAGCAGGGGCTCGGTATCGCGCACGGCTTCCACGATCTGCTCGGTGCCGTTCTCACGGTCGAGCTGCTCGCCCTGGTCACGGTGGCGGAGGGCGATCCGGCCGAGGCCGCGGTGCTCCAGGGGGCGGCGTCGCGGATGTGGCCGTCGGTCGGCCTGCCGCTGTTCGGTTCGGCGTACTACAACGCGCCGCACGAGCGCTGTGCGGCTCTTTCCCGGCAGCAGCTGGGCGACGAGCGCTACGAGGAGTGCGTACGGGCGGGAGAGCTGCTCGGGCAGGACGCGGCGGTCGCCCGTGCGCTGGGCGGTGCCGGGGTGCCGCCGCTCGGGGCGGTGCCGTCGCCTCGCAGACTGCCCCCGGACGTGCGAGAGCCCGCCGTCTCGCCCACCTCGAAGGGCGGGGAGACGACGGGCTGACACTGACGCGCAGGTGGTACCGCGTCCGCTGTCGGAAGATCAGCGGGCGTAGTACTCGACGACGAGCTGCTCGTCGCAGATCACCGGGATCTCCTTGCGGTTCGGCTCGCGGTCCAGGCGGAAGGCCAGGGCCGGGAGGTTCACCTGGAGGTAGCGCGGGGTCTCACCGTCGGGGGCGAAGCCGCCCGCGCGGGAAACCTCGAACAGCGTCTTGCTGCGGCTGCGCTCGCGGACCATCACGACGTCGTCGGGACGGACGCGGAACGAGGGCTTGTCGACCTTCTGGCCGTTGACCTCGATGTGACCGTGAACGACCATCTGGCGGGCCTGGTAGATCGTGCGGGCGATGCCCGAACGAAGGACCAGCGCGTCGAGACGACGCTCCAGCTCGATGATCAGGGCCTCACCGGTCTTGCCCTGGACCTTGGAGGCACGCTCGTAGGCGCGGACGAGCTGGCGCTCGGACACGTCGTACTGCGCGCGCAGACGCTGCTTCTCGAGCAGACGGACCTTGTAGTCCGAGTTCTGCTTGCGGCCACGGCCGTGCTCACCCGGCGGGTAGGGGCGGGCCTCGAAGTACTTGACAGCCTTCGGGGTCAGCGCGATACCGAGCGCACGCGACTTCTTGACCTTGGGGCGGGACTGGTTCGCCATGAACCAAACACCTCATGTTTCCGATACGAATACGGCTTCACCAGGGTTAGGGGAGGTCGCAATCCGCAGCCCGGGAAACCCTCCTCGCCGCTGTGGCGAACCACGTGGACGGGGCGGGCAGCCGCTCCTGGGTCTGGGCACATACGTGCAGCACGCGAATAACCCACCGGCCGGTCCCGGAGATCCGGGTGGTGGTGGGCTGCCCGCGACACCTTCGACGGTGCGCGACGCTCCTGGAATCCCCCCGTGGAGGCGGGGGCTCCGGCTGGATGTCCCGTTCTGGTGGTGCCGACCGGAGCCGGACACGGGACGCAGCGCTTCGAGCCATGCTACAGGGTGCTCAGGACCGCCCTCTACCGAGGCGTTTCCTGGTCCACTCCACCGCGTCGGCGTACCGCGCCTCCGCGCCGTGCCGGGTCGGCGTGTAGTACTCCCGGTCCGCGAGTTCCTCGGGCGCGTACCGCTGGGCGGCGATGCCCTCGGGCAGGTCGTGCGGATACACGTACCCCTGGGCGTGCCCGAGCTTGGCCGCGCCCTTGTAGTGCCCGTCGCGCAGATGCGTCGGCACCGGGCCGGCGTGACCCTTGCGCACGTCCTCCATGGCGGCGCCGATGGCCATGGTCGCGGCGTTGGACTTCGGGGCCAGCGCGAGAGCGATCGTGGCGTGGCTCAGGGTGAGCGCGGCCTCGGGGAAGCCGATCATCGCGACGGCCTGGGCGGCGGCCACGGCCATGGGCAGCGCGTTCGGGTCGGCGAGACCGATGTCCTCGCTGGCGGAGATCATCAGGCGGCGGGCGATGAAGCGGGGGTCCTCGCCCGCCTCGATCATCCGGGCCAGGTAGTGCAGGGCGGCGTCCACGTCGGAGCCGCGGATGGACTTGATGAGCGCGCTCGCCACGTCGTAGTGCTGGTCACCGTCGCGGTCGTACTTCACGGCTGCGCGGTCGACCGTCTCCTCCAGCGTCTGGAGGGTGATCTCCGGCTCGCCCTTGTCGAGCGCGGCGCCGGCCGCGGCCTCCAGGGCCGTCAGGGCGCGGCGGGCGTCGCCGCCGGCGATCCTCAGCAGGTGGTTCTCGGCGTCCCCGGGCAGGGCCACGGACTCCTTGAGGCCACGTTCCGAGCCGAGCGCGCGGCGCAGCAGGCCGCGCAGGTCGTCGTCGGTGAGCGGTTCGAGGGTCAGGAGGAGGGAGCGGGAGAGCAGCGGCGAGATCACCGAGAAGTACGGGTTCTCGGTGGTCGCGGCGATCAGGGTCACCCAGCGGTTCTCCACGGCGGGGAGCAGGGAGTCCTGCTGGGCCTTGCTGAAGCGGTGGATCTCGTCCAGGAAGAGGACGGTCTCCTTGCCGTAGCCGCCGGTGGCGCGGCGGGCTCCTTCGATGACCGCGCGCACTTCCTTGACGCCCGCGGTGATCGCGGAGAGCTCGACGAAGCGTTTGTCGGTGGCCTTGGAGACGACGTAGGCGAGGGTCGTCTTGCCGGTGCCCGGCGGGCCCCACAGGATCACCGAGGACGGTCCGGCGGGGCCGCCGCTCCCCTCGGCGACGAGTCTGCGCAGGGGTGAGCCGGGCTTCAGCAGGTGCTGCTGTCCCACGACCTCGTCGAGGGTGCGCGGGCGCATCCGCACCGCCAGCGGGCTGGCGGACGGGTCCTTCTCCTGGCGCTCTTCGGCGGCGGCGGTGAACAGGTCGGGCTCCACGTCCGAAACCCTATGTCACCCCACTGACAATCCCCGCGGGACCGTCAGCTGGTCCAGAAGTCCCACCAGCGGGTCAGGATCAGCATGCCGATGATGCCGATGTGCAGCGCGGGCAGGACCCAGGTGAACTCGCCGAAGAAGCTCTTGGCCCAGCGCGGGGCGGGCAGGAAGCCGTTGCGGACGTTGAAGGAGGTCACGTACCAGAACATGATGATCGTGGCGACCCAGGCCAGGCTGCACCACAGGCAGAGCGAGTTGATCCGGTACAGCGACTGGAACTGGAGCCAGGTGCAGAACGCGACGCCGAAGAGCGTGCCCGCGTTGAAGGTCAGCCAGTACCACCGGGGGAAGGTGGCCCGCGCGAGCAGGCTCATGCCGACGCAGATCACGATGCCGTAGGCGACGAGCCCCATCATGGGGTTCGGGAAGCCGAAGGCCGAGGCCTGGTCGCTCTTCATGATGTTGCCGCAGGAGACCACCGGGTTCAGGCTGCACCCCGGGACGAAGTTCGGGTTCTCCAGCAGCTTGAACTTGTCGATCGTGATGACCCACGCGGCAAGGAGACCGGCCGCACCCGTGATCACCAGCAGCACCGCGAGCGCGCGGCTGCCGCCGGCCGTCCGCACGGCGGCGGCGGGGCGTTCCTGATCGGTCGGGACGTCCTTGACTGTCGTCTTGTTCATCACGCCGTTTCCGTAGCTTCGAAGGGGCCTGCGGGCAGGCTCATTGTGCCGCACGCGCCCGCTCGTCCACCGTTCGGTGGACATAAGAAGGTACGCACGGTCGTTCCGGAGCGTTCGGTTCGGCGGGAGGCTCGCCGTCATGACAACAGACGCGGACCGGCTCGTGGTGGACGTACGGGGACTGCGCAAGCGGTACGGGGACGTGACCGCCGTCGACGGCATCGATCTCGGCATCCGGCGGGGCGAGGTGTTCGGCCTGCTCGGACCGAACGGGGCGGGCAAGAGCACCACCGTGGAGATCCTCCAGGGCAACCGGCGGCGGGACGCGGGCGAGGTCTCCGTGCTCGGCTCGGACCCGGCGGCCGCCACGCGCGCGTGGCGGTCCCGTGTCGGAATCGTCTGGCAGGACGAATCCGCGCCCGCCGAGTTGACGGTGGGCGAGACGGTGAGGCATTTCTCCCGTTATTACCCGAATCCCCGTGATCCGGAGGAAGTCATCGGCCTGGTCGGCCTGGAGGAGAAGGCGGGCAGCAGGACCAAGTCGCTCTCGGGCGGCCAGCGGCGACGGCTCGACGTGGCCCTCGGGGTGATCGGCGGCCCCGAACTGCTGCTCCTGGACGAGCCGACGACAGGCTTCGACCCGGCGGCGCGACGGCGGTTCTGGGACCTGATCCGCAAGCTGGCCGACGAGGGCACGACGATCCTCCTGACCACGCACTACCTGGAGGAGGCGGAGGCCCTCGCGGACCGGCTGGCGGTCGTCGCGCGGGGCCGTGTCGTCGCCGAGGGCGACCCGGCCGCGCTCCGCGAGCGCTTCGGCACCGGGGCCACGGTCGAGTGGACGGAGGCCGACGGCAGCCCGCGCAGCGAACGCACGGACACCCCCACCAGGACCGTCGCCGCGCTCACGCGCCGCTTCGACGGGGAGATCCCCGGGCTCCGGGTGAGCCGCCCCACCCTGGAGGACGTCTATCTGCGACTGACCGGCCTGGAGGACACGCGATGACCACGGCCGACGTACGACCGGGCACGAAGAACGCGTCCGGCCGGCTGCCCGGCGCCTGGGGACTGGGGCTGCGCCGCGGCGGCCTGGAGCTCCGGCAGTTCTTCCGGCAGCGCGACCAGGTGGTGTTCACCTTCGCCTTCCCGGTCGTCTTCCTGTTCCTGTTCGCGTCGATCTTCAGCGACGACGTGGCGGGCGCGGGCATCACCGCCTCCCAGCTGTACGTCCCGGCGATGATGGCCGCGGGCATCATGTCCACCAGCTTCCAGTCCCTCGGCATCTCGATCGCGATCGAGCGGGACGAGAAGGTGCTGCGCCGGCTGCGCGGGACACCGATGCCGCCGGCCGCGTACTTCCTCGGCAAGATATGGCTGGTTCTCGCGACCGGCGCCCTGGAGACGGCGATCCTTCTCCTCGTCGGCACCACGCTGTACGACGTCGACCTGCCCTCGGACCCCGGCAGGTGGGCGGACTTCGCCTGGATCTTCGTGCTGGGGCTCACGGCCTGCGCCCTGCTCGGCATCGCGATCAGTACGGTCCCGAAGTCGGGCAGGAGCGCCACGTCGGTGGTCGTCCTGCCCTTCCTGGTCCTCCAGTTCATCTCCGGCGTCTACATCGCCATCGACACCATCCCCGGCTGGATGCTGGACATCGGCGCGCTGTTCCCCCTCAAGTGGATGTGCCAGGGGCTGCGCGGGGTGTTCCTGCCCGAGTCCGCCAAGGTCCTGGAACAGGCGGGCGGCTGGGAGTTCGGGCGGATCGCCCTGGTGCTCGGGGCATGGTGCGTCGGAGGATTGCTGCTGTGTCTGCTGACCTTCCGCTGGAAGAACCGGCGCGACGGATGAGGACTCCGGCCGCGCGCCCCGGCCCGGCGCCGGACGCGGTGCGTCCGGCGCCGGAGCCAGGCGTGGTGCGTCCGGCGCCGGAGCCGGGCGGGGCCCGGGCGCGTCCCGAGCCGGGCGGGGCCCGCGCCTCGAACACCTGGGAGCTCTCGTTCCGGCTCTGGGACTCGTACTTCGCGGTCGTGTGGGTGGCCACCCTGGTGTTCGTGCTCGGCACGGCGCACCCGGGGACACACGTCCGTCTCGCGGCCGGCGGGCTCCTTCTGCTGCTGATCCCCTGGTACCTGCTGGCCGGGCGCCCCGTCCTCACGGCCGAGGAGCCCGACGAGCGCCGCGCCCTCGGCTACATCACGGGCGCGGTCCTGCTCTTCCTGCCCCCGGGGGTACTGGTGGGCGAGACCCGCCTGATGACCTTCGCGCTCATCCCCCAGTGCTTCATCGCCCTGCGACTGCCCCGGGCGCTCACCGCCACGACCGTGATCAACATCGCGCCGGTGGCGGGCTGGGCCCTGCTGTGGCGGCCCGAGGGACAGGTCCTCTTCTTCAACACGGTCTTCGCCGTGGTCACGCTCGTGTTCTCGACCGCCCTGGGCAGCTGGATCATCCGCATCATGGAGCAGAGCCGGGAACGGGCCGCGCTGATCACCGAGCTGGACGCCAGCCGCCACGAGATCGCCCGGCTCTCGGCCGCGCACGGAGCGCTGGCCGAGCGCGAACGGTTCTCCAGGGAGATCCACGACACCCTCGCCCAGGGCTTCACCAGCCTGCTGATGCTGGTCCAGGCCGTCGAGGCCGAGCTCGACCACGACCTGCCGCAGGCCCGCCGCCATCTGGCCCTGATGGACGAGACCGCCCGGCAGAACCTCGCCGAGGCACGGGCCCTGGTGACCGGGGGCACGCCCGCCGACCTGGACGGCGCCACGCTGCCCGACGCGCTGCGCCGGCTGGCCGCCCGCCACGACGCGAGCGTCGACGTGACCGGCCCGGTACGGCCGCTGCCCGCGGGCCCCGAGGTGGTGATCCTCCGCTCGTGCCAGGAGGCGCTGACCAACGCCCGCAAGCACGCCGGGAGTTCCCCCGCCGTCGCGGTCACCCTGACCTATGCCGCCGGCTCGCTGGCCCTCTCCGTACGCGACGACGGCAGGGGTTTCGACCCCGGCGTGCCGGTCGGCGGGTACGGGCTGGCGGGGTTGCGCGCGCGGGCCGCCGAGGCGGGCGGTACCGCGCTGATCCGCAGCGCGCCGGGCGACGGCACGACCGTCACCGTGTGCCTGCCCGTCCCCAGGAGTGACGCGTGATCCGGATCGTCCTCGCCGACGACCATCCCGTCGTACGCGAAGGGCTGCGCGCGATGCTCAGCGCGGAACCCGATCTCGAGGTGGTCGCCGACGCGTCCAGCGGGCCCCGCGCGGAGGCGCTGGCCGCCGAACTCCGGCCCGACATCGTGCTCATGGACCTGCGGATGCCCGAGGGCGGGGGCGTCGACGCGATCGAGCGGATGACGCGGGCCGGACTGCCCTGCCGGGTGATCGTGCTGACGACGTACGAGACGGACCGGGACATCCTGCGGGCGGTGGAGGCCGGGGCCGCGGGGTATCTGCTGAAGGATCTGCCCCGTGCCGAACTGGCGGACGCCGTACGGGCCGCCGCGCGGGGCGAGACCGTGCTGGCCCCGTCCGTCGCGGCCCGGCTGGTCGATCAGCTCCGTACCAGGCCGGAGCGGCCCCGCCTCTCCGCGCGGGAGACCGCCGTGCTGCGACTGGTGGCAGAGGGCTGCACGAACGCGGAGATCGGACGCCGGCTCTTCATCGGCGAGTCCACCGTGAAGACGCATCTGCTGCGGGCCTTCGGGAAGCTGGGAGTGGACGACCGGACGGCCGCGGTGACGAGCGCGATGCGCTTCGGACTGCTGGAGTGAGGCTCCCCCGCCCGGTCCCGCCGCTTCCCCGGACCCTCTCCGCGAACGCCGAAGGGTCCTCCGGCCCCTTCGGCGTTCGCGGAGAGGGTCCGGGGTGGGGCCCCCGGGGCCGGACGGACAGCGGAAAGCGTCCGCCCGACACCGGGGCCCGGGAGGATCCCGTCGCAGGGGCCGGACCGGCACCTGACCGGGCCGGCCGGGAGACCGGCCCGGCGGGGCGGCCGCGGAGGACCCGCCTCAGCCCAGGCGCGACCGCAGCTCGGCCACGATCGCGTCGACCGCGACCGCCGTCTGCTCCCCGGACTCCATGTCCTTGAGCTGCACGACGCCCTCGGCGAGATCCCGCTCACCGGCGACGACCGTGAAGCGGGCCCCGCTGCGGTTCGCGTTCTTCATCGCGCCCTTGAGCCCCTTCGCGCCGTAGGAGAAGTCGGCGGCGACACCGGCCCGGCGCAGTTCGGTGACCACACCGAAGAGCATCCGGCGGGCCTCCTCCCCGAGCGGCACCGCGAACACACTGGTGGCCGCGGGGAGTTCGAGCTCCACGCCCTCCGCCTCCAGCGCCAGCACCGTACGGTCGACGCCCAGCGCCCAGCCGACGGACGGCAGCGCGGGGCCGCCGATCATCTCGGACAGCCCGTCGTAGCGGCCGCCGCCGCCGACCGCGGACTGCGAGCCGAGACCGTCGTGCACGAACTCGAAGGTGGTGCGCGTGTAGTAGTCCAGACCGCGCACCAGCTTCGGGTCGTCCTCGAAGGAGACGCCCGCGGCCGTGATCAGGTCGCGCACCTCCTCGTGGTACGCCTTGCAGCCGTCGCACAGGTAGTCGCGCAGCAGCGGCGCCCCGCCCAGCTGCTTCTGGACGTCCTCGCGCTTGTCGTCGAGCACCCGCAGCGGGTTGATCTCCGCGCGGCGCAGCGTCTCCTCGTCGAGGTCCAGGCCGCGCAGGAAGTCCTGCAGCGCGGCCCGGTACACGGGACGGCACTCCTTGTCGCCCAGGCTGTTCAGCAGGATGCGGAAGTTCCGCAGACCCAGCGAGCGGTACGCCTGGTCGGCCAGGATGATGAGCTCGGCGTCGAGCGCCGGGTCCTCGGCTCCGATCGCCTCGGCGCCCACCTGGGAGAAGTGGCGGTAACGGCCCTTCTGGGGGCGCTCGTAGCGGTAGTACGAGCCCGAGTACCAGAGCTTGACGGGGAGGTTGCCGGTCTTGTGCAGGTTGGCCTCGAGGGCCGCGCGCAGGACGGAGGCGGTGCCCTCCGGACGCAGGGCCAGCCTGTCGCCGCCCTTGGTCTCGAAGGCGTACATCTCCTTGGTCACGATGTCGGTGGACTCACCGACACCGCGGGCGAACAGTTCGACGTTCTCGAAACCGGGCGTCTCGACATAGCCGTAGCCGGAGTTGCGCAGCGGGGCCGCGATGGCCTCGCGTACCGCGAGGTACTTGGCGCTGTCCGGCGGAATGAGGTCGTACGTGCCCTTGGGGGCCCTGAAGGTGCTCACGGAAGTCTGGTCACATTCCTCGTCGAGGAGCGGAGTTCGGGTCCGCTCCCAGGCCGGCGGCCACCTGCCGCAGATACGGGTTGGTGGCGCGCTCCTGGCCGATGGTCGTCTGGGGGCCGTGGCCGGACAGCACCACGGTCGAGTCGTCGAGCGGCAGGCACACGCGGCCCAGCGAGTCGAGCATCTCGTCCATGTCGCCGCCCGGCAGGTCGGTGCGTCCGATGGAGCCGGCGAAGAGCAGATCCCCGGAGAAGAACACGGACGGGATGTCCGCGCTCTCGGGCATCCGGAACGTCACCGACCCCTTCGTATGGCCCGGCGCGTGCGCGACGGAGAGGTCGAGGCCCGCCAGCCTCAGCTCCGCGCCGTCGGTCAGCGTCCGCACGTCGTCGGGCTCCCCCACGGTCAGCTCGCCCATCAGCGGCATGCCGATGGACCGCCCGAGCGCCTTCGCCGGGTCGCTCATCATGTACCGGTCCTCGGGGTGGATCCAGGCCGGAACGTCGTGCGCTCCGCACACCGGGACGACCGAGGCGACATGGTCGATGTGGCCATGGGTCAGGATGACCGCGACGGGCTTGAGCCGATGCTTCTTGAGCGCGTCCTCGACTCCCTGGGCGGCCTGATGGCCCGGGTCGATGATCACGCACTCCTCACCCGCGGCGGGGGCGACCAGGTAACAGTTGGTCCCCCAGGCCCCGGCGGGGAACCCGGCAATGAGCACGATCGTCCTTCGTGGTGGCGTACGCGCTGGTGTCGTACGGGGCGGTTGGCTGTGGATCAGAGCCTACCGGCGCTGCCGATTCCTCAGCGAACCCATATACGGTACGGGGCACACGCAGGCGGTCGGCTCAGGCGACGCACGCGTCCCACTCGACGTACGAGACGCACGAGGAGAAACCCGGTGGTCAGCCAGGAACAGCGGCGGCGTCAGCTCGCCCGGGAGAAGTTCTTGCGACAGCAGCAGCGCCGCACATCCGCTCGACGAAGGACCCATACACGTAACGCGGTGATCGCGGCGGTCGTCGGCGTGGTCGTCGCGGGCGGTGCGACGGCGTACGCGACCGGGGTCTTCGAGAGCGACGGCAAGAAGACCAACGCGGGCGCCGAGGCGACGCCCAGCGCGACGCCGACGAGCAAGGCGCCCGATCCGTGCGAGAAGCCCGCCGAGGGCAAGGTGAAGCCGCTCACGTGGAAGAAGGAGCCGGCGGTCACCATCGACAAGGCCGCCGCCTACACCATGAAGATGGCGACGACCTGCGGCGACATCGACATCGCTCTCAAGGCGTCCGCCGCCCCGCACACGGTGAACTCGTTCGCGTTCCTCGCCGGCAAGGGCTACTTCGACCACACCAAGTGCCACCGGCTCACCGCCGAGGGCATCTACGTGCTGCAGTGCGGTGACCCGCAGGGCACCGGCTCGGGCGGGCCCGGCTACACGATTCCGGACGAGAACCTCAAGGACAAGGTCCTGAAGGGGAACGTGTACCCGGCGGGCACCGTGGCCATGGCCAACCAGTACAACGCGCAGACGGGGCAGGGCCGCGACACCGGCGGCAGCCAGTTCTTCCTGGTCTACCAGGACAGTCCGCTCCCGCCCGACTACACACCGTTCGGGACGATCTCCAAGGACGGGATGAAGGTCCTCAAGAAGATCGCGACCGCCGGGGCGCAGGCCCCCGACCCCACGACACAGAACACCGCCCCGAACGCGACCGTCGTGATCAACAAGGCGACGGTCGTCAAATCCTGACCCCATCAACTGCGAGATTTCGGTCGCGCGGGATGCGGACAGCCGCCCCGCCGGTCGCCTATGTTGGCCGTGACGAAACTGTGGACGATGCCAGGGGCCCTGAAGCCCCACACAGGCATCATGTGGAGGAGGCGCTGTGAGCAGCGACCCGTGGGGCCGCGTCGACGAGACGGGGACCGTGTACGTGCGTACGGCCGACGGCGAGCAGGTCGTCGGTTCCTGGCAGGCCGGCACCCCTGATGAGGCGCTGGCCTACTTCGAGCGCAAGTACGAAGGCCTGGTTGTCGAGATCGGCCTCCTCGAAAAGCGAGTGAAGACCACCGACCTGTCGGCGAAGGACGCCCAGACCGCCATCGATCACATCCGCGGGCAGGTGGACGCCCACCACGCGGTCGGTGATCTGGACGCGCTGAAGGTGCGGCTGGACAAGCTGGTGGAGACCGTCGACGCGCGCCGTGAGGAACGCAAGGTCCAACGGGCCAAGCAGTCCGACGAGGCGCGGCACTCCAAGGAGGCGCTGGTCGTCGAGGCCGAGGAGCTGGCGCAGAGCGACCAGTGGCGGTCGGCCGGTGAGCGGCTGCGCGCGCTGGTGGACACGTGGAAGGGGCTGCCTCGGCTCGACCGCAAGTCGGACGACGAGCTGTGGCACCGCTTCTCGCATGCCCGCTCGGCGTTCTCCAAGCGGCGCAAGGCGCACTTCGCGTCGCTGGACGCGCAGCGCGAGGAGGCCCGCAAGACCAAGGAGAAGCTGGTCGCGGAGGCCGAGTCGCTGTCCGGCTCGTCGGACTGGGGCCCGACGGCGGCCCGTTACCGCGAGCTGATGGCGGACTGGAAGGCCGCGGGCCGTGCCCAGCGCGAGCACGAGGACGACCTGTGGAACCGCTTCCGCGGCGCCCAGGACGTGTTCTTCGCGGCGCGCAGCTCGGTCTTCGCCGAGCGCGACGCGGAGCAGACGGAGAACCTGAAGCTCAAGGAGGAGCTGGCCGAGGAGGCCGAGAAGCTCGTCCCGGTGCAGGACCTGAAGGCGGCTCGCGCGGCCTTCCGTTCCATCAACGAGCGCTGGGAGGCCATCGGCCACGTGCCGCGCGACGCCCGCCCGAAGGTCGAGGGCCGGATGCACGCGGTGGAGCGGGCTCTCCAGGAGTCGGAGGAGACCGAGTGGCGCCGGACGAACCCTGAGGCACGCGCGCGTGCCGAGGGTCTGACCGGTCAGCTTCAGGCTGCCGTGGACAAGCTCCAGGGCCAGATCGAGGCGGCGCGCTCCGCGGGCAACACCGCGAAGGCCGACAAGCTCCAGAAGGAGCTGGACGGCCGTCAGGCGCTGCTGGACCAGGCTCTGAAGGGTCTTCACGAGTTCGGCGGCTGACACACGCCGCAGACACGCGAAGGGGCTCCCGTACGCACCGTACGGGAGCCCCTTCGCGTGTCTGCGCCCGGCCGTGTGGCTGCCCGTCCGCCCGGCCGGGCGGACGGGCGACGGCGGGCGTCAGGCCTCGGAGGGCCTGCGGGCCGATGTCACGCGGTACACGTCGTAGACGCCCTCGACGCCTCGTACGGCCTTCAGGACGTGCCCCAGGTGCTTGGGGTCGCCCATCTCGAAGGTGAACCGGGAGGTGGCGACCCGGTCGCGGGAGGTCTGGACGGCCGCGGACAGGATGTTGACGTGCTGGTCGGACAGGACGCGGGTGACGTCCGACAGCAGCCGGGACCGGTCCAGGGCCTCGACCTGTATGGCGACCAGGAAGACCGAGGACTGGGTGGGCGCCCACTCGACCTCGAGGATGCGTTCGGGCTCGCGCGAGAGCGAGTCGACGTTGACGCAGTCGCTGCGGTGGACCGAGACACCGCTGCCGCGGGTGACGAACCCGATGATCGGGTCGCCCGGCACCGGCGTGCAGCAGCGGGCGAGCTTGACCCACACGTCGTCGACGCCCTTGACGACCACCCCGGGGTCGTTGTTGCTGCGCCGCTTGCGGCCACGGCCCCGGGCGGACGGTACGGCCTCGTCCATCTCCTCGGTGGCCGCCTCCTCGCCGCCGAGCGCCTGGACGAGCTTCTGGACGACGCTCTGGGCGGTGACATGACCCTCGCCGATCGCCGCGTACAGCGACGAGATGTCGGGGTAGCGCATCTCGTGCGCGAGGGTGACCAGGGAGTCGCCGGTGAGGATCCGCTGGATCGGCAGGTTCTGCTTGCGCATCGCGCGGGCGATGGCGTCCTTGCCGTGCTCGATCGCCTCGTCACGGCGTTCCTTGGAGAACCACGCGCGGATCTTGTTGCGGGCCCGCGGCGACTTCACGAAGCCGAGCCAGTCGCGGGAGGGGCCCGCGCCGGCCGCCTTGGAGGTGAAGACCTCCACCAGGTCGCCGTTGTCCAGGGTCGATTCGAGGGGCACCAGGCGGCCGTTGACCCGTGCTCCTATCGTCCGGTGGCCGACCTCCGTGTGGACCGCGTACGCGAAGTCCACCGGTGTCGCGCCGGCCGGAAGCGCTATGACGTCGCCCTTGGGCGTGAACACGAAGACCTCGTTGCGCGACAGGTCGAAGCGCAGGGACTCCAGGAACTCGCTGGGGTCCTCGGTCTCCTTCTGCCAGTCGAGCAACTGACGCAGCCACGCCATGTCGTTGACGGTGTCCTGGCCCGCGCTGCCCTTGGCCGCCCGGGGCACGTCGGTGCGGATCTTGGAGGAACCGGCGACGGTCTCCTGCTTGTACTTCCAGTGCGCGGCGATGCCGTACTCGGCACGGCGGTGCATGTCGAACGTACGGATCTGGAGTTCGACGGGCTTGCCGTTGGGGCCGATCACCGTCGTGTGCAGCGACTGGTACATGTTGAACTTCGGCATCGCGATGTAGTCCTTGAACCGGCCGGGGACCGGGTTCCATCGCGCGTGCACGGTGCCGAGTGCCGCGTAGCAGTCGCGGACGGTGTCCACGAGGACGCGGATGCCCACCAGGTCGTAGATCTCCGCGAAGTCACGGCCGCGGACGATCATCTTCTGGTAGACGCTGTAGTAGTGCTTCGGGCGGCCGGTGACGGTCGCCTTGATGCGGGCCGCGCGCAGGTCGGACTGGACCTCGTCGGTCACTATGGCGAGGTACTCGTCGCGCTTGGGGGCGCGCTCGGCGACCAGGCGCACGATCTCGTCGTACATCTTGGGGTAGAGGATCGCGAAGGCGAGGTCCTCCAGCTCCCACTTGATGGTGTTCATGCCCAGGCGGTGGGCGAGCGGCGCGTAGATCTCCAGGGTCTCGCGCGCCTTCTTCTCCTGCTTCTCGCGCTTGAGATAGCGCATGGTGCGCATGTTGTGCAGGCGGTCGGCGAGCTTGATGACCAGGACGCGGGGGTCCTTGGCCATCGCCACGACCATCTTGCGCACGGTCTCGGCCTGGGCGGCCTCGCCGAACTTGACCTTGTCCAGCTTGGTGACGCCGTCGACGAGCAGCCCGACCTGGTCGCCGAAGTCGCGGCGCAGGGTGTCGAGGCCGTACTCGGTGTCCTCGACCGTGTCGTGCAGGAGGCCGGCCATGAGCGTCGCCGGGTCCATGCCCAGCTCGGCGAGGATGGTGGTGACGGCGAGCGGGTGCGTGATGTACGGGTCGCCGCTCTTGCGCTTCTGGCCGCGGTGCCAGCGCTCGGCGACCTGGTACGCCTTCTCGATCTGCCGGAGCGTCGACGTCTCGATCTTGGGGTCGTTGCTGCGGACTATGCGCAGCAACGGTTCCAGAACCGGGTTGTACGGGTTCGAGCGCTGGACGCCGAGGCGGGCGAGGCGGGCTCGGACGCGGTTCGAGGAGCCGCCGGAGCGGGTGGGCTGCGCTGCCGTGGGACGGACCGCCGGGGTGTTCGCGGGGCGCTCGGGCGGCACCGGCTTGGGACGTGCTCCCTCGGCCGCCGCTCCGTCGGGCGCGGACTGGGCGTGCTCGACCGGCCCGCTCGCTCCGTTTTGTGCGGGCTTCTCCGCGGCACCCGGGGCGGGCTCGGGCTGGGTGGAGGCGGTTCGCCCCAGGCGTTCCGCGCTGGGGGCGAGTGGCTGGGCCTCGTCTGGCAAGAGGGCTCCTCGTGCGCGATCCGGGTCCCCCGGTCAGGCTCCGGAAACCCCATGGTAGCGATCCTTCGCGCCGGACTCGCTGTCGGCCGCCGGCAGCGGCCTCGTGGGGGGAAACGCCGGAGGCGGGCGCCGGATTCCTCCGGGCCCGCCTCCAGGGTGTCCTACGGGTGCCTCAGGCCTTTCGGGGGCCTTTCCGGGAGCGGACTCCCGGGTGGCGCGCACGCGGTCCTCAGACCGTCAGGAGCGCCTCCAGGGGAGCCCCGGCCAGAGCCGGCTCCAGACGGCCGCGGCCGCCCAGGAAGCCGAGCTCCATCAGCACGGCGACACCCGCGACCTCGGCGCCCGCCCGGCGGATGAGCTGGAGCGACGCCTCGGCGGTGCCGCCGGTGGCGAGGACGTCGTCGACGACCAGCACGCGGTCGGCCGCGCTCAGGTCCTCGGCGTGCACCTCGATCTCGGCGGAGCCGTACTCCAGGTCGTACGCCTGCGACAGGGTCGCTCCGGGGAGCTTGCCCGCCTTGCGCACGGGGATGAAGCCGATACCCGCGTGGACGGCGACCGGGGCCCCGAGGATGAAGCCGCGGGCCTCCAGACCGACGATCTTGGTGGCGCCGTTGCGCACGGCGATGTCCGCCAGAGCGCCGGTCAGGGCGCCGAACGCGGCCGGGTCGGCCAGGAGCGGGGTGATGTCCTTGAACATCACTCCCGGCTCCGGGTAGTCGGCCACGTCACGGATACGGCTGGTCAGCAGCTCTTCGATGCCGGTCATCGGCGCTTCCCCGAGGGGCGGCCGCGGCCGCGGGCGCGGGACGCGGGCTGGTTGCGGGGGCCGACGACCGCCGGGGTGACGTCGTCCTCGTCGTCCCCGTACGCCGCCTCGGCGGCCTGCGGCTCCAGGGACTCGCCCTTGGCGGCCGCCTGGGCCCGCTTGGCGAGGACCCGCTTGCGCAGGGCCTTCATCTCCGGCTCGCGCTCCTTGAGGTCGGCGACGAGCGGCGTGGCGATGAAGATCGAGGAGTACGCGCCGGCCGCGAGACCGACGAACAGCGACAGCGAGATGTCGTTGAGCATGCCGGCTCCGAGCACACCGCCGCCGATGAACAGCAGGCCGGCGACCGGCAGGAGCGCGACCACCGTGGTGTTGATGGAACGCACCAGGGTGCTGTTGATCGAGCGGTCGGCGACGTCGCTGTAGGTCCAGCGGGTCTGCTTGGTGATGTCCTTCGTCTGCTCCTTGAGGCTGTCGAAGACGACGACCGTGTCGTAGAGCGAGTAACCGAGGATCGTGAGCAGACCGATCACGGTGCCCGGGGTGACCTCGAAGCCGACCAGGGCGTAGATGCCGACCGTGATGGTGATGTCGTGGATCAGGGCCACCAGGGCGGCGATGGCCATGCGCCACTCGAAGGCGATCGCCAGGTAGATCACGACCAGGACCATGAAGATCGCCAGGCCCTCCCAGGCCTTGTTGGCGATCTGGTCACCCCAGCTCGGACCGACCAGGTCGGCGTTGATGTCCTCGGAGTCGACCTTCAGGTCCGTGGCGAGCTTCTGCTTGATCGTGTCGGACTTGTCGGTGTCGATACCGGCGATCTGGATGCGCAGGCCGCCCTTGCCGAGCTGCTGGACGATCGCGTCGTGGCCGGAGGCCTCCTCCGCGAACGTCTCGGCCTGGCTCACCGAGACGCTGCTCTTCCCGGTGGTGGTGAAGACGGCGCCGCCCTGGAACTCGATGCCCATGTTCAGGCCGCGCACCGTCAGGCCGAGGATGGCCGTGATGGTGATCAGGATCGAGACGCCGTACCAGATCTTGCGCTTGCCGACGAAGTCGTAGCCGATCTCGCCGCGGTGGAGCCGGGCGCCGAGGGTGCCGAGTTTCGACATCTCACGCCTCCTTCGTGTCGACGGGGGCGGACGCGCGACGGGTGCGGCGCAGCGGCGGCTTGGCGCCCAGTCGCTTCGGGTCGAGGCCGGACCAGCTGTGACCCTCCGCGAAGAACTTCCTGCGGGCGAGGATCGTCATCAGCGGCTTGGTGAAGAAGAACACGACGACGACGTCGAGCACGGTGGTCAGACCGAGGGTGAACGCGAAGCCCTGGACCTTGCCGACGGTGACGATGAAGAGCACCGCGGCGGCCAGGAACGACACGAAGTCGGAGACCAGGATGGTGCGCCGGGCACGCGGCCAGGCACGCTCGACGGCCGGACGCAGGGTGCGGCCCTCGCGGATCTCGTCACGGATGCGTTCGAAGAACACGATGAACGAGTCCGCGGTGATACCGATCGCGACGATCGCACCGCAGACGGCCGGGAGGTTCAGCGCGAAGCCGATGGCCGGGCCGAGCAGCGCCATGAGCACGTAGGTGAGGATCGCCGAGACGCCCAGGGACGCGATGGCGATGACCGACAGGCCCCGGTAGTAGATCACCAGGTAGAGGACGACCAGGGCGAGGCCGATGGCGCCCGCGATCAGACCGGCGTGCAGCTGCTCGCCACCGAGTGCGGCGGTCACCGTGGTGACGCTGGACTCCTTGAAGCTGAGCGGCAGGGCGCCGTACTTCAGCATGTTGGCCAGGCTCTCGGCCTCGGTCTGGGTGAAGCTGCCGGAGATCTCCGCGCTGCCGCTCAGCGACTGGGCCACGGAGGGGTCGGAGACGACCTGGCCGTCGAGGACGATCGCGAACTGGTTCTGCGGCGGCTGGTTCTGGGCGAGCTTGCCGGTGATGGCGGCGAACTTCTTGGAGCCACCGGACGTGAAGTCCATGGTGACCTTCCAGCCCGCGGCGCTCTGCGTGTCGAAGACCGCGCCGGCCTTCTTGATGTCCGTGCCGGCCACCTCGGCCGGGCCGAGGATGTACTTCTGCCACTCACCCGCGGAGTTCTTGTCCTGACCGCAGGCCACGATCGGGTCGGTCGGCTTGGTGCCGGCACCGGCCTTGGCACGGACCGACTTGTCGGTGCAGTCGATCGCGGCGTACTCGGCCTGGAGCTTGGCGGTCGCCGGGTCCACGCTGGCGCTCGCGGACGGCGAGGAGCTGGCGGAGGCGGAGGCCGAGGCGCTCGGGGTGCTGCTCGCGGACGGCGAGGAACCCGCCTTCAGGGCGTCGGTGACCACGCGGCCCTGGGTGGTGGCGGAGGCCGACGGCGTCGCGGAGGACGAGGAGGACGGGGTCGCCTTGTCCTCGGCCTTGCCGGAGGGGCTGCTGGAGGCGCTCGGCGACGGGCTGGACGACGCCGCCGCACCGGAGACGTCGGTGGTCAGCACGGGGCGGAAGTAGAGCTTGGCGGTGGTGCCGACCTGCGCCCGGGCTTCCTCGGAGTTCGTGCCCTTGGGGATGTTGACAATGATGTTGTCGGATCCCTGGGTCTGAACCTCGGCCTCGGAGACACCGAGACCGTTGACACGGCGGTTCATGATGTCGACCGCGGTGTCCATGTTGGTCTTGTTGATCGCGTTGGGCTGGCCCGGCTCGTTCTTCGCCGTGAGCGTGATGCTCGTGCCGCCGGCGAGATCGATGCCGAGACGCGGAGTGGTGTGCCCGGAGGCGAACATCCCTCCGGTGAGCGCCGCGATGGCGATCAGGATCAGGGCCAGCGAGCGCCCCGGCCTGCTCTGGGCGCTCGCGCTCCGGCCCTTCTTCGGTGCTGCCACCTTCTCGTACTCCCTCTCGGGCCGCCCTGCGCCGGGTGAGCGCGGAACGGCCATGCCATGGTGTCGGGACTCCGTGCGAGAACAGCACGTCCCGGGAGGTGCGCGGCGCGAGCGGATCGGGCCGGGCTCCCGGGTCGTGACTACTTCGCGTCGGCCCCGCCGTCGGTCTTCTTCGGCTCCGCGTCATCGGCGACGGCCTCGTCGGCCTTCGCCGCGACGACCTCGTCGGCGGGCTTGTCGGCCGCGTCCTTCTTGCCGAGGTCGAGAGGCTTGTCGTCGGAGGCGTCGGAAGAGGCGTCGGCGGCGGGCTCGTCGGTCTCGGTGAGGGAGGAGGCGTCGTCCGGCACGACGGTTCCGTCGGCCTTCAGGTCGTGCTCGATGCCGTGAACGATGCGGTTGTACTCGTCGTCCGTGAGGACGGCGCCGATCGCGTTCTTCGCGAAGAGCAGGTCGACGCCCGGGGCGGCGTCGAGGAGGACCGTGTCCTCGTTGACCTCCTTGACGGTGGCGTACATACCGCCGATCGTGCGCACGCCGGAGCCGGGCTGCAGCTCGTTGCGCATGGAAGCCGCCTGCTGCTGCTTCTTCTTGGCCGACCGGGTCATCAGGAACATGGCCCCGATGAGCACGATGAACGGGAGGAGGGTCAGAGGACTCACGGGTCGGGACTTCCTTCTTCAACCGCAAAGGTGAGCGGCCTGCTGGATGGGGGTATGTATGCCGCCGACATGGGCGGCATCGGCGGAGTCTAAGCGAGTCCGCACTCAGGGAACAACGCTCAGCATGGCACCGGGGTTCCTGCCCCGGTACGTACGCACGCCGTCACGCCCCGAACAGGTCTTCTTGTCCGTTTCCGCCTGCCGAACGGCGGGGCGGCGTGAGGCCGAGATGCGCCCATGCCGCGGGTGTCGCCACCCGGCCACGGGGAGTGCGCGCGAGGAGTCCCTCCCTTACGAGGAAGGGCTCGGCGACCTCCTCCACGGTCTCACGCTCCTCCCCCACAGCGACAGCAAGTGTGGACAATCCGACAGGGCCGCCGCCGAAAAGCTTGATCAGGGCTTCGAGAACTCCGCGGTCGAGCCGGTCCAGACCCCGCGCGTCGACCTCGTAGACCTTCAGGGCCGCGTTGGCGATCTCCCTGGTGATGATCCCGTCCGCTCTGACCTGCGCGTAGTCGCGTACGCGGCGCAGCAGGCGGTTGGCGATGCGGGGCGTGCCACGGGAGCGGCCGGCGATCTCCGCGGCCCCCTCGGCGCCGATCTCGACGTCCAGAAGGCCGGCGGAGCGGTGGACGACCCGCTCCAGTTCGGCCGGTTCGTAGAACTCCATGTGCGCGGTGAAGCCAAAGCGGTCGCGCAGCGGCGGGGGCAGCAGTCCCGCGCGGGTGGTGGCGCCGACCAGCGTGAACGGGGGCAGCTCCAGCGGGATGGCGGTGGCGCCGGGGCCCTTGCCGACGATGACGTCGACGCGGAAGTCCTCCATCGCCATGTAGAGCATCTCCTCGGCGGGCCGGGACATGCGGTGGATCTCGTCGAGGAAGAGGACCTCGCCCTCCTGGAGGGAGGAGAGGATCGCGGCGAGGTCGCCGGCGTGCTGGATGGCGGGGCCGCTGGTGATGCGGATGGGGGCGCCCATCTCGGCCGCGATGATCATGGAGAGGGTGGTCTTGCCGAGGCCGGGAGCGCCGGAGAGCAGCACGTGGTCGGCGGTGGCCCCGCGCGCGCGTGCGGCACGCAGGACCAGGTCGAGCTGCTCGCGGACCTTCTCCTGGCCGATGAACTCGTCCAGGTCCTTGGGGCGCAGCGCGGCCTCGACGGCCTGGTCCTCTCCGTCGGCGACCGATCGCACCAGCCGCTCCGCGGTGGCGCCGACGAGCCGCTCGTCGGCGGCTTCGTCTGTCGTGTCGTCCCAGTTCATCGGTGGTGCCTCGCGGTCTCGTGGTGGTGGGGCGGTCGGCGGTGCGGCGGGCGCGGGCCGCACCGGGGCGCGCGCCCGTCCCGGGCCCGGGGGCCCGGGCCGTTCAGCGTGTCCGGTTCAGGGTCTGCAGGGCGGCCCGGAGGAGCCGGCCGACCTGCGGGGTGCCCTCGGCGGCCTCGGCCTGCGGGGCGACGGCGGCGACCGCCTCGTCGGCCTCGCGGGTCGCGTACCCGAGGCCGATGAGCGCGGCGTGCAGCTGGTCGCGCCAGCCGGCGGTGACCGCCGTGCCGATGGCGGGGCCGCCGGCGCCGAGGGGCTCGCCGAGCCGGTCCTTGAGGTCCAGCAGCAGCTTCTGGGCGCCCTTCTTGCCGATGCCGGGAACGGCGATGAGGGCCTTCTCGTCGCCGGTGGACACGGCACGGCGCAGGGCGTCGGGGCTGTGCACGGCGAGCATCGCCTGGGCCAGGCGCGGGCCGACGCCGCTCGCGGTCTGGAGCAGCTCGAAGACCTGGCGTTCGTCGTCGTCGGCGAAGCCGTAGAGGGTGAGCGAGTCCTCGCGGACGACGAGGGAGGTGGCGAGTTTGGCCTGCTGTCCCGTGCGGAGCCCGGAGAGCGTGCTGGGCGAGCACTGGACGGCGATGCCGATGCCGCCGACCTCGACGACCGCGGAGTCGGGGGCGAGGGCGGCGACCGGGCCGCTGACGAAGGCGATCATGCGGTACGGCCTTTCGATGCTGGGTTCTGGGCGTGCGCGGCCGCGGCCTGCTGGAGTCTGTTCTGCGCGACGGCCCGGTCGGGACCGATCCGCGCGGCGGCCTGCTGGAGTCTGTTCTGGGCGGGGGCGCGCCAGATGTGGCAGATGGCGAGCGCGAGGGCGTCCGCCGCGTCGGCGGGCCTGGGCGGCGCGGAGAGCCGGAGCAGCCGGGTGACCATCGCGCCGACCTGGGCCTTGTCCGCGCGGCCGCTGCCGGTGACGGCGGCCTTGACCTCGCTCGGGGTGTGCAGGGCGACGGGGATGCCGCGCCGGGCCGCGCAGAGCATGGCGACGGCGCTGGCCTGGGCGGTGCCCATCACGGTCCGGACGTTGTGCTGGCTGAACACGCGCTCCACGGCGACGTACTCGGGTTCGTACTCGTCGAGCCACCGCTCGATCCCCTGCTCGACGGCGACCAGGCGAAGGCCCAGCTCGGCGTCGGCGGGGGTGCGTACGACTCCGACGCCGAGCATGGTCAGGGGCCGCCCGGCGACTCCTTCGACCACCCCGACACCGCACCGGGTCAGCCCGGGGTCGACACCCAGCACCCGCACCTGGCCCTCCTTCGATCGCGCACGTCGTCACCGGGGGTCTCCCCAGTTCGTGCAGGCTATCGGGTGCCACTGACAGAGCGACGGGCCGACGGGGGGTGTCCCGTCGGCCCGTCGCTTCGAGCAAGCCCTCGGTCAGGCGTCGACCTTCTCCATGACCTCGTCGCTGACGTCGAAGTTGGCGAAGACGTTCTGCACGTCGTCGCTGTCCTCCAGGGCGTCGATCAGCTTGAAGACCTTCCGGGCGCCCTCCTCGTCGAGCTCGACCTGCATGGTCGGGACGAAGTTGGCGTCGGCGGAGTCGTAGTCGATGCCGGCTTCCTGGAGCGCGGTGCGCACCGCGACCAGGTCGGTGGCCTCGGAGAGGACCTCGAAGCTCTCGCCGAGGTCGTTGACCTCCTCGGCGCCCGCGTCGAGCACGGCACCGAGGACGTCGTCCTCGGTCAGCTCGCCCTTGGGGACGACGATGACGCCCTTGCGGTTGAAGAGGTACGACACGGAGCCCGGGTCGGCCATGCTCCCGCCGTTGCGGGTCATGGCGACGCGCACGTCGGAGGCGGCGCGGTTGCGGTTGTCGGTGAGGCACTCGATGAGCACCGCGACACCGTTCGGGCCGTAACCCTCGTACATGATCGTCTCGTAGTCGGCGCCACCGGCTTCGAGACCGGCGCCGCGCTTGACCGCGGAGTCGATGTTCTTGTTCGGGACCGAGCTCTTCTTCGCCTTCTGGATGGCGTCGAACAGCGTCGGGTTGCCGGACACATCGGCGCCGCCGGTCCGGGCCGCGACCTCGATGTTCTTGATCATCTTCGCGAAGAGCTTGCCGCGCTTGGCGTCGATCACGGCCTTCTTGTGCTTCGTCGTAGCCCATTTAGAGTGGCCGGACATCTGCCTGTCTCCTTCGCGTAACCCAACCTGTACGGACTCCCCCAGGCTTCGGGAGCCTGGGAAGACCCCACAGATCCTACAAGGACGCCGGTGTCCGGTTCGCGCGCACCATGTCGACGAACAGACCGTGCACGCGGTGATCGCCCGTCAGTTCCGGGTGGAACGACGTGGCGAGCGCGTTTCCCTGGCGTACCGCGACGATGTGGCCGCCGTGCTCGGCGAGCACCTCGGCCTCGGCACCGACCGACTCGACCCAGGGTGCGCGGATGAAGACGCCCTCTACAGGATCGCCCTCGACGCCCTTGACGTCGACCGCCGCCTCGAAGGACTCGTTCTGCCGTCCGAAGGCGTTGCGGCGCACGATCATGTCGATGCCGCCGATGGTCTCCTGGCCCGAGCGCGGGTCGAGGATCTTGTCGGCGAGCATGATCATGCCGGCGCAGGTGCCGTAGACGGGCAGGCCGTCGCGGACCCGCGCGCGCAGCGGCTCCATCACTCCGAAGAGGACCGCCAGCTTGGAGATGGTGGTGGACTCGCCGCCGGGTATGACCAGACCGTCGACCTCGGCGAGCTCCTCGGGCCGCCGCACCGGCCTGGCCACGGCGTCCGCCGCGGCCAGGGCGATGAGGTGTTCCCGTACGTCGCCCTGGAGAGCCAGGACACCGATGACAGGAGTGCTCATGTGACTACCAGCCGCGGTTGGCGTAGCGCTCGGTCTCGGGGAGGGTGTCGCAGTTGATGCCGACCATGGCCTCGCCGAGGTTGCGGGACGCGTCCGCGATGATCTTCGGGTCGTCGTAGAAGGTGGTGGCCTTCACGATGGCGGCGGCACGCTTGGCCGGGTCGCCGGACTTGAAGATGCCGGAGCCGACGAAGACGCCCTCGGCGCCGAGCTGGCGCATGAGCGCGGCGTCGGCGGGGGTGGCGACACCACCGGCGGAGAACAGCACGACCGGCAGCTTGCCGAGCTCGGCGACCTCCTTGACGAGCTCGTAGGGGGCGCGCAGGTCCTTGGCGGCGGCGTACAGCTCGTTGTTGTCGAAGCCGCGCAGGCGGGCGATCTCGTTCTTGATCTGGCGCAGGTGGCGGACGGCCTCGACGACGTTGCCGGTGCCGGCCTCGCCCTTGGAGCGGATCATGGCCGCGCCCTCGGCGATACGGCGCAGGGCCTCGCCCAGGTTGGTGGCACCGCAGACGAAGGGGGTGGTGAACGCGAACTTGTCCGAGTGGTTCACCTCGTCGGCCGGGGTGAGGACCTCGGACTCGTCGATGTAGTCGACGCCGAGGGACTGAAGGACCTGGGCCTCGACGAAGTGGCCGATGCGGGACTTGGCCATCACCGGGATGGAGACCGCCTCGATGATCTCCTCGATCATGTTCGGGTCCGACATCCGGGCGACGCCGCCGTCCTTGCGGATGTCGGCGGGGACCCGCTCCAGGGCCATGACGGCCACGGCACCGGCGTCCTCGGCGATCTTCGCCTGCTCGGCGTTGACCACGTCCATGATCACACCGCCCTTGAGCTGCTCGGCCATGCCGCGCTTGACGCGGGCGGTACCGATCGCAGTGTTCTCGGCGGAGTTGGGGAGGGTGCTGGACACGGGTTGACCTCACTCGGGGAAAGGGGATTTCTGCAGCTCCGAGGAAACGCGAGGCGACCAGTCCACTGCAAGGGCCAATGGGGAGCCGGTGGATCGTTTTCGTCCCGGCCCACCGGTGTACATCAGTTCGTCGGCCGGTCCGCCAGAGCCGTCGGGGGCTCGTCGTCCATCTCGAAGGCCATGGGGAACGGGGCGTGGCCCGCGAGGCGGAACCAGCGGACCTTGCGGTGCCGGCGCAGGGCGCGGGCGGCACGTACGGCGTCGTTGTGGAAGCGCCGCGCCATCGGCACCCGGCGCACGGCCTGGGCCAGCTCGCCGGCCGCCTCCTCGCCGCCGGGCACCTCGCGTACCGCCTCGACCTGCTGGGGCTCCCCGAACACCGCGCGCAGGGCCTGGCTCAGCTCGCTCTCGGCCACCTCGCGCTGCTCCTCCTCGGCCTGCCGGGCCGCGTGCGCCGCTTCGTAGAGCACGATCGAGGCGGCCGGGTCGAGCACCCCGGAGGTGGCCAGTTCCTGCGCCACGGAGGCCCGGCGCAGCAACTGCGCGTCGAGGGCGGCGCGGGCGGCGTCGATACGGGCGTGCAGCCGGTCGAGACGCCCGGCGGTCCAGCTCAGGTAGAGGCCGATCGCGACGAGGCCGACGAGGGTCCAGATGAGGGTTGCGGTCACGGGCGGCAAGGCTACCCGTGCGCCTCACCGGTCCCCGTGCGCGAGGTGGACCGCCCGTCGGAGACCCGGCCGCTCCCGGGCCCGCCGCCCGGCCCGGCCCGCTCCGGACCGTCACGTTCCGGCCGTTCTCGGCGCGGCGGCGCCATCGGCGTCCCGCCCGGAGCCCGGGGACGTCAGTCCCGGGCCAGCCCGAAGCGGGCGCGCAGGCCCGTGCGTTCGTCCGTGGCCACCGCGGCGGCTCCGTCCGTCACCGTCTCGTACACGGACAGGATGTCCGCGCCGACCGTCGACCAGTCGAAGCGCCGTACGTGCTCGCTCCCCCGCTCGCGCAGCGCGGCCCGGCGCTCCGGGTCGGCGAGCAGCCGCAGCGCGGCGGCGGCCAGGTCGTCGGCGTCCTCGTTGGCGAACAGCTCACCCGCCGCGCCCTGGTCGAGGACCTGGGCGAACGCGTCGAGATCCGCGGCGAGCACGGGTGCTCCGGCGGACATCGCCTCGACCAGGATGATCCCGAAGCTCTCGCCGCCCGTGTTGGGCGCGACGTAGAGGTCGATGCTGCGCAGGAAACGGGCCTTGTCCTCGTCGCTGACCATGCCGAGGAACTCGACGCGCGAACGCATCTCGGCGGGCAGCGACTCCACGGCCTCCTTCTCGTCGCCGCGCCCGGCGACCAGCAGCCGCGTCTGCGGGCGCTCGGCCAGGATCGTCGGCAGGGCCTTCATGAGCACCGGCAGGCCCTTGCGGGGCTCGTCGATGCGGCCGATGAACCCGATGGTGTCGCCCTGCCACTCGGGCTTGGGCTTGGCCCGGGCGAAGAAGTCGACGTCGACGCCGTTCGGGATGACGACGGCGTCACCGCCGAGGTGCTCGACCAGGGTGCGCCGGGCGTACTCGCTCACGGCGATCCGCGCGCTGATCTTCTCCAGGGCGGCCTGGAGGATGGAGTACGCGGCGACCATCGCCCGGGAGCGCGGGTTCGAGGTGTGGAAGGTCGCGACGATCGGGCCCTGCGCCGCCCAGCACGTGAGCAGGCCGAGCGACGGCGAGGACGGCTCGTGGATGTGCACCACGTCGAAGGTGCCCTCGTGCAGCCAGCGCCGCACCCGGGCCGCCGACAGGAAGCCGAAGTTCAGCCGCGCCACCGAGCCGTTGTACGGAACCGGGACCGCGCGGCCCGCCGAGACGACGTACGGCGGCAGGGGCGTGTCGTCGTCCGCGGGGGCGAGGACGGATACGTGGTGCCCCAGGCCGATGAGGTGTTCGGCCAGGTCGCGGATGTGGAACTGGACGCCGCCGGGGACGTCCCAGGAGTACGGGCAGACGATGCCGATCCTCACGAGGCCCTCTTCTCGGGATCCGCGGTGCCGGCCCCCTCTCGGGGGGCCTTCCCGGCGTCGAGGTCCTTGAGCCACAACCGCTGCAGCATGTGCCAGTCCTCCGGGTGCTCGGCGATGCCGTGGGCGAAGGCGTCGGCCAGCGCCTGTGTCATGACAGACGTCTTCTCGGCACGGCTGCCTGACTCGGGGACCTCGACCGGCGGATGCACCTGGCCGCGCATCACGGGCGAGTCGTCGTACCAGAGCGTCACGGGCAGCAGGAGGGCGCCGGTCTGCTGGGCGAGCAGGGCGGGCCCCGCGGGCATCCGGGTCTTCTCGCCGAAGAACTCCACCTCGACGCCCGAAGCGGACAGGTCCCGTTCGGCGACCAGGCAGATCAGTCCGCCGTCGCGCAGGCGCCGGGCCAGCGTGCCGAACGCGGCACCCCCGCTGTGCGGCAGGACCTCCATGCCGAGGCCCTCCCGGTAGGCGACGAAACGGTCGTACAGCGATTCGGGCCTGAGGCGCTCGGCGACGGTCGTGAACGGCGTCTTCAGCCCGGTGGTGACCCAGGCGCCCGCGAGATCCCAGTTCGCCATGTGCGGAAGCGCCAGGATGACGCCCCGGTCGGAGGCGATGCCGTCGGTGAGACGGTGCGCGTCCTTGATCTCGCAGCCGTTCGCCACCCGCTCCTCGCTCCACGAGGGAAGCCGGAACGACTCCATCCAGTAGCGCAGGTACGAACGCATGCCGGCCCTGGAGAGCTCCGCGAGCCGCTGCGGTGTCGCGTCCGGCACCACGCGCGCGTAGTTGCTCTCCAGGCGCTGGACGCCCTTGCCGCGCCGCTTCCAGGCGATGTCGGCGATCGTGCGGCCGAGGCCCACGGCGACCGGCTCGGGAAGCTTCTTGACGACGCTCCAGCCCGCGGCGTAGGCGCCGTCCACCAGCCTGTCCCGCAGGCTGGTCACGAGGTGGCCTCACTGCTCTGCCCGGTGACCCCGGCGTCCGCCTCGGCGGCCTCCCGGCGGACGGTGACGACGCGCTGGATCAGCGTGACGAGGCTGCCGACGGCGACGATCCACAGCGCGATGGGCAGCAGCACCTGGACGCCGGGCACACCGAACGTGTGCAGTCCCGCCAGGCCGGCCGCGACCAGCGAGATCACCAGCCGCTCCGCGCGCTCGACGAGACCGTTGACCGCGACCGGCAGGCCGATCGACTCGCCGCGGGCCTTGGTGTACGACACCACCTGGCCGCTGGCGAGACAGAAGATCGAGACGGCGCACAGGACGTTGTCGTCGCCGTTGCCCGCGTACCAGAGCGCGAAGCCGCCGAAGATCGCGCCGTCGGCGACCCGGTCGAGGGTGGAGTCCAGGAAGGCGCCCCAGCGGCTGGAGCGGCCGAGCTGGCGCGCCATGTTCCCGTCGACCAGGTCCGAGAACACGAAGAGTGTGATGACGATCGTTCCCCAGAAGAACTCTCCCCGGGGGAAGAAGACCAGCGCCCCCGCCATGACTCCGGCCGTGCCCAGGAGGGTGACCGTGTCGGGGCTCACCCCCCGGCGGACGAGAAACGCGGCGAACGGTGTGAGGACACGCGTGAAGAATGCACGCGCGTACTTGTTCAGCATGGCCTTCCCGAGGGTCGGTGTCGCCGGGGGCCCCTGCTGGCCGTCGGCTGGCCCATCGTAGTCACGCGTGCGCTTGTGCGACGGTCGGGCACCCGCGCCCGGTGTCACGACCCGATGCCGCCGGTGTCACGGCGCGATCGCGTCCCTTGTATGGACGCACAGTGACGCGAGTGCAAAGCTCGAAGGACCGCGGGCGTCACCGGTGCCGCCACCGCACGCGGCTTCGGCATGTCCCGCGCCCACAGAGACCTCACCGTGCACGGGAGGCAAGACCATGGGCGACAAGGCGAACACACACACCGGAGCCGCCGGCAGGGCTACGGCGGCCGACCACCCCGCGTCCGTACGGAATGTGGTGCTGGTCGGCCACAGCGGATCGGGCAAGACGACATTGGTGGAGGCTCTCGCGCTGACGGCGGGAGCGGTGAACCGGGCGGGCCGCGTGGAGGACGGCGGCACCGTCTCGGACTACGACGAGATCGAGCACCGGCAGCAGCGTTCGGTGCAGCTCTCCCTGGTACCCGTCGACTGGGACGGGCTGAAGATCAACCTTCTCGACACCCCCGGATACGCCGACTTCGTCGGCGAACTGAGGGCCGGTCTGCGAGCGGCGGACGCGGCCCTCTTCGTCGTCTCGGCCTCGGACGGGGTCGACGGCTCGACCCGCATGCTGTGGGAGGAGTGCGCGGCCGTCGGCATGCCCCGGGCCATCGTGGTCACCCATCTCGAATCGGCCAGGTCCGACTTCGAGGAGATGACCGCGATCTGCGCGCAGACGTTCGGCGGCGACGATCCCGACGCCGTCCTGCCGCTGTACCTTCCGCTGCACGGCGCCGCGGGGCCGGACGGGCACGCGCCCGTGACCGGCCTGATCGGGCTGCTCACCCGGCAGTTGTTCGACTACTCCTCCGGGGAGCGCAAGGAGGCGGATCCGGGACCCGAGCAGCAGCCGTTCATCGACACGGCCCGCAACCGGCTGATCGAGGGGATCATCGCCGAGAGCGAGGACGAGAAGCTCATGGACCGCTATCTCGGCGGCGAGGAGATCGACCTCAAGACGCTCGTACAGGACCTGGAACAGGCCGTGGCCCGTGGGAGTTTCTTCCCCGTGCTGGCCGCCGCGCCCGCCGCCGAGGGAGCCCGGCAGGGGCTCGGCACGGTCGAGCTCCTCGAACTGATCACGGGCGGCTTCCCGACCCCGCTGGAGCGCCCGGCGCCCGCCGTGACCACACCGGACGGCGCACCCCGTGAGGTGAAGGCCTGCGACCCGGACGGTCCGCTGGTCGCGGAGGTCGTGAAGACGGCGTCCGACCCGTACGTCGGCCGGGTCTCCCTGGTCCGGGTCTTCTCCGGGACCCTTCGCCCCGACGCGACGGTGCATGTCTCCGGGCACGGGCTGACCGACCGCGGACACGAGGACCACGACGTCGACGAACGGATCGGCGCCCTGTCCGCGCCGTTCGGCAAACAGCAGCGCGCCCTCACCCACTGCATCGCGGGCGACCTCGCCAGTGTGGCGAAGCTGAGCCGCGCCGAGACCGGGGACACCCTTTCGGCCAAGGACGACCCGCTGCTGATGGAGCCGTGGCGGATGCCCGACCCGCTGCTCCCTCTCGCCATCGAGGCGCACAGCAAGGCGGACGAGGACAAGCTCTCCCAGGGGCTCGGCCGGCTGGTGGCCGAGGACCCCACGATGCGTCTGGAACAGAACCAGAACACCCATCAGGTCGTCCTGTGGTGCCTGGGCGAGGCGCACGCGGACGTCGCCCTGGAACGGCTGCGCAACCGCTACGGCGTGCAGGTCGACGTGGTGCCGCACAAGGTGTCCCTGCGCGAGACATTCGCCGGCCCGTCCACCGGGCGCGGACGCCATGTCAAACAGTCCGGCGGGCACGGCCAGTTCGCGATCTGCGAGATCGAGGTCGAACCGCTGCCGAACGGCTCGGGCATCGAGTTCGTGGACAAGGTCGTCGGCGGCGCCGTGCCCCGGCAGTTCATCCCCTCCGTCGAGAAGGGGGTGCGCGCCCAGGCGGCCAAGGGCGTGGTCGCCGGCTATCCGCTCATCGACGTACGGGTCACGCTGAAGGACGGCAAGGCGCACTCGGTGGACTCCTCCGACGCCGCGTTCCAGACGGCGGGCGCGCTCGCGCTGCGCGAGGCGGCCCGTGACGCCGTGATCCATCTCCTGGAGCCGGTGGCGGAGGTGACCGTCCTGGTCGGCGACGACTACGTGGGGCCGGTGATGAGCGACCTGTCGGGACGGCGCGGCCGGGTGGTCGGCACCGAGCAGGCGGCCGGCGGGCGCACGCTCGTCCGTGCCGAGGTGCCCGAGATCGAGATCGGGCGGTACGCCGTCGATCTGCGGTCCGTCTCGCACGGCACCGCGCGCTTCGACCGGAGCTACGCACGGCACGAACCCATGCCGCAGCACATCGCCGAGCGGCTCCGCGAACAGGAGGCGAGCGCCTGAGGCCAGGGGGACTTCGGGCGCTTCGCCGGGGGTTTCATCCGTCGGTGGGCGGCTTCGGCCGTCCGCCGACGAATGTCGGCCGTGGCCGATACTCTGAGAACTGATCAAGACGAAGACCTGATCAACAGGTGTGCGGGACACCGAAGTCGGGAAGGCCGCAGGAGCGGGTGCGGCGGCGATGGGGGCGGAAGTGGCGTTCGACGGTTTCGATTTCACTCCCGGGGCGCAGGTGCCGCTCACGGGCTCCGCGGGGCAGACGGCGGCGACCTTCGCGCTGGCCTCGGCGGCGTACCGCGACAGTCCGATGGAGGAGATCCTCAAGGCCGACAACGAGTGGCACCAGTCCACGGTGAAGGCCGGCCGGATCAAACTGTTCACGCCGAATCTCGGCGAGGCCTTCGCGGGTGCCGTCACGGCCCGCATGCTGGGCGCGGGCCGCGGTGCGCTCATCCAGTCCTTCGGCACCGAGCCGCAGGTCGTCGTGGAGCACTGTCTCGCGGCCACCAACATCCGCCGGGAGCGCGACAACTGGCTCTCGGCCGTCATGGTGCTCTGCGGACTGCTGTTCCTGCCCGGACTGCTGATCTGGCTGATGGTCTTCCAGATCCGTACGCAGATCGCCAAGCGCGCGGACAAGCGGGGTTCCGCGCTCGGCACCACGCTCCTGTTCGCCGTCGGCGCCCTGGCCGTCCTCTTCCTCGTCCGCATGCCGTTCACCGGCTTCTGGGCCTGGTACGCGCGCGCCGCGGTGGTCCTCCCGGTCGTGGGCTGGCTGTGGGCGAAGCGGATCTGCGAGCGCACCGCCAAGGATCTGCGGGAGCGCTGGGACAGCCTGCTGTCGGGCGGCGGCATCGGCGCCAAGATCCCCGAGGCGGTGCCCGGGAGCCCGGGTGAGACGGCGGCGGAGCAGCTGCGCCAGTCGCTCGCCCGGCTCACCGCGGAGCAGCAGTCCAACTCGGTCTTCTACGCGGGCCCCAAGGGCATACTCGGCATGGGCACCCGCTGGGGGAGCTGGCAGCTCGCCGAGAACCTGGTGGCGCAGGACCCGAAGAAGGAGATCCACCCCTTCCGCAGCTGGGACATCATCCGCAGCGTCCACGACCAGTTGCGCATGCTGGAGCGCGGCCCGCTCAACACCGGTGGTTTTCCGGCGCCTTCGATAAAGCACTGGATCGTCACGCCGATCGGCGAGAAGGCGACGGCGGTGTCCCGGCCCGGCGGCACGGACGTCGACGCCTACACGATCAAGACGCACGCCGTGCAGGACATCTGCAACAAGCAGCAGTTCGGCAGCGGCGACCGGCACTATCTCGGGGTCCAGTGGACGCTCTGGGACGGCCAGTTGATCATCACGATGATGATCACGGTGACCGTCCTGCACGAGACGCTGCGCATCGAGGTGACCGGGCATGCGCTGGGACCGGTGAACCCCCTGTTCACCAGCAAGCCCGAGGCCCCGTCCAAGCAGATCGCGAAGACCGTCAAGTTCTGGGAGACCCGCACGGTGAGCCTGCCGCTGGTCACCGCGGACGAGGTCGTACGGCTCGCGGCGCGGGCGCCCCTGACCTGGTATCCGCCGCTGCTGAACTGGCTCGGCGGCAGCCTCGCGCTGCCCGAGCCGTTCGGGCTGCGCCACGCCTGGGCCGATCAGCCGTGGCGGCACCGTTTCATGGCGGACGACGCGCTGCGGGCCGCGACGCCCGTGCTGCGCGTGGTGCACGCGGCGGCGATCAGGGTCCTCGAGGAGAACGGCGTCGACACGGAGAAGTTCGGCAGCCGCTCGGCGTTCCTGAGCACGGCGGTCCAGGACCCCTCGCCGCGCAAGGCCGACGTGTACGACGCCTAGGACCTGTCGTTTGGATCAGTTCGCACACGCGGGGTCTGGCACGCACTCCCCCAAGCTCTGCGAGCAGGGGGACCCCCAGCCGCGTTGTCGTCGGTCGCCAACGCTCCGGACGGCGGACGAGCCCCGGTGCGGAGGCGGAGGCGGACGGGGCGCCCGGTGGGGCGCCCCGGACCCGGCTACGCGGTGGGCCAGGCCTCCGCCAGCATCTTGCGGGTGTCCGCGAGAAGCTGCGGCAGGACCTTGGTGTGGCCGACGACCGGCATGAAGTTGGTGTCGCCGCCCCAGCGGGGCACGATGTGCTGGTGCAGATGGGCGGCGATACCGGCGCCCGCGACCGTTCCCTGGTTCATGCCGATGTTGAAGCCGTGGGCGCCGGAGGCGGTGCGCAGGGCGGTCATGGCCTGCTTGGTCAGCTCACCCAGTTCGGCCGTCTCCGGCCCGGTGAGGTCCGTGTAGTCGGCGACGTGCCGGTAGGGCACGACCATCAGGTGTCCACCGTTGTACGGGTAGAGGTTGAGCACCGTGTACACGTGCTCCGCGCGCCTCACGATGAGCCCGTCCTCGTCGGACTTGGCCGGTATCGAGCAGAACGGACAACCGTCGCCGGCCCCCGGGCCGGTGGGCTTGTTCTCGCCCTGGATGTAAGCCATCCGGTGGGGCGTCCAAAGGCGCTGGAACGCGTCCTGCGTTCCCACTCCGATCTGCTGCTCCGGCTCACTCGTCATGTGTTGCAGCATATTGCTTCGCCCGTTCGCGGCGTGTCGGCGGGTACCGGGCAAAGGAGCCTGCGGCCAAGCTGTGGCCATGGACGACGACAGCCCGATGACCCGATGGGAGCACCGCACCGAGGTACCGCTGGCGGTCGCGTCGATGCTGTTCCTCGCCGCCTACGCCGTGCACGTGCTGGCGCACGGCCTGCCCGAGGGCGGGCGCGACGTCTGCCTGGCGGTGATCGCGGTCGCCTGGGCGGCGTTCCTCGTCGACTACCTGGTGCTCTGGCGGCTGAGCGGACAGGGTCCGCGGTTCGTCCGGACCCACCTGCTGGACACCGTGGTGCTCGTCCTGCCGCTCCTGCGGCCGCTGCGGATCGTCAAGCTCTACGACTCCGTGCTGCGGCGCCGCGGAGAGCCCCGTCTCCCGCTGTACGCACGGGTGATCTTCTACGCGAGCATCGCGGTCCTGCTGCTCGGCTTCTCGGGCGCCCTCGCCGTCTACCAGGCCGAGTACCAGGCGCCGCACGCGACGATCGTCACCTTCGGCGACTCGGTGTGGTGGGCCGCCTCCACCCTCTCGACGGTCGGGTACGGGGACGTGACACCGGTGACCCCCCGGGGCCGCACCGTCGCCGTCGCCATGATGGTCTGCGGTCTGGCGCTGCTCGGCGCGGTGACGGGTTCCTTCTCCTCGTGGCTGTTGCAGCTGTTCTCGCGCGAGGGCGACGAGAAGCCCCCGGGAAGCTGAGCTTCCCGGGGGCTTCGGGCTCGGCCGGAGGGGCCGATCAGATCTGGGCGCGCTCCTCGACGACCTTCGCGATCTTGGCGATGGCCTCGTCGAGCGGGATGCCGTTCTCCTGGGAACCGTCGCGGTAGCGGAAGGAGACGGCACCGGCCGTCATGTCCTCGTCGCCCGCGATGACCATGAAGGGCACCTTCTGCTTCTGCGCGTTGCGGATCTTCTTCTGCATGCGGTCCGAGGACGCGTCGACCTCGACGCGCAGGCCCTTCTTCCTGGCCTCGGCGGCGAACTTCTGGAGGTACTCCACGTGCGCGTCGCCGATCGGGATGCCGATCGCCTGGACGGGCGCCAGCCATGCCGGGAACGCGCCCGCGTAGTGCTCCAGGAGCACGGCGAAGAAGCGCTCGATGGAGCCGAACAGCGCGCGGTGGATCATGACCGGGCGCTGCTTGGAGCCGTCGGGGCCGGTGTACTCCAGGTCGAAGCGCTCGGGCAGGTTGAAGTCGAGCTGCACGGTCGACATCTGCCAGGTGCGGCCGATGGCGTCCTTGGCCTGCACGGAGATCTTCGGGCCGTAGAAGGCGGCGCCGCCCGGGTCCGGGACCAGCGGGAGGCCCTGCTTCTCGGCGACCTGGCGCAGCGTCTCGGTGGCCTCTTCCCAGATCTCGTCCGAGCCGACGAACTTCTCGGGGTCCTTGGTGGACAGCTCCAGGTAGAAGTCGGTGAGGCCGTAGTCGCGCAGGAGGTTCAGGACGAAGGTGAGCGTCTTGTCGAGCTCGTCCGCCATCTGCTCCTTGGTGCAGTAGATGTGCGCGTCGTCCTGCGTGAAGCCCCGGGCACGGGTCAGACCGTGCACGACGCCCGACTTCTCGTACCGGTACACGGTGCCGAACTCGAACAGGCGCAGCGGCAGTTCACGGTACGAGCGGCCGCGCGCGTCGAAGATCAGGTTGTGCATCGGGCAGTTCATGGGCTTGAGGTAGTAGTCCACGCCCTCGTCGAGCTGCATGGGCGGGTACATGCCGTCGGCGTACCAGTCCAGGTGGCCCGAGGTCTCGAAGAGCTTCCCCTTGGTGGCGTGCGGGGTGTAGACGAACTCGTAGCCCTCCTCCTCGTGCCGGCGGCGCGAGTAGTCCTCCATGACCCGGCGGATGATGCCGCCCTTGGGGTGGAAGACGGCGAGGCCGGAGCCGATCTGGTCCGGGATGGAGAACAGGTCCAGCTCGTTGCCCAGCTTGCGGTGGTCGCGCTTCTCGGCCTCGGCGAGGAAGTCGAGGTGCGCCTTCAGCTCCTCCTTGGAGGGCCAGGCGGTGCCGTAGATGCGCTGGAGCATGGGGTTCTTCTCGCTGCCGCGCCAGTACGCGGCGGCGTTGCGCATCAGCTTGAACGCCGGGATGTTGCGGGTGGTGGGCAGGTGGGGACCGCGGCAGAGGTCCTTCCAGCACAGCTCGCCGGTCTTGGCGTCGAGGTTGTCGTAGATGGTCAGCTCGCCGCCGCCCACCTCGACGTCCGCGCCGTCGTCCGAGGACGCGGAGCCCTTGATGCCGATGAGTTCCAGCTTGTACGGCTCGGCCGCGAGCTCCTCGCGGGCGTCCTCGTCGGTGACGACGCGGCGGGAGAAGCGCTGCCCGCGCTTCTGGATCTCCTGCATCTTCTTCTCGACGGCCTTGAGGTCCTCGGGCGTGAAGGGCTTCTCGACGTCGAAGTCGTAGTAGAAGCCGTCCTTGACCGGCGGGCCGATGCCCAGCTTGGCGTCGGGGAAGAGCTCCTGCACGGCCTGGGCCATCACGTGCGCGGTGGAGTGGCGCAGGATGTTCAGGCCGTCCTCGGAGGAGATCTCGACGGGCTCGACCTCCTCGCCGTCCTGCACCTCGTACGCGAGGTCCCTCAGCTCGCCCGCGACACGGGCCGCGACGATGGTGCGGTCGCCGGTGAAGAGGTCGGCGGCCGTAGTCCCCGTCGTCACCACGCGCTCTTCCCGCTCGGAATCGCGTTGGATGATCACACGGACGTCTGACACCGGTCTCTCCTGACTGAAGGGGTGCCACACCACATACGGGATGGCATGGCAATGCCCCGAATCCTACCGAGCCCGGGGTGCCCTCCGCGAAACGGTTGTGGACAGTGCGCCCCGACCCTCCCCTCACGACCCCTCGGTCCTCCCCGTACGACCGCCTCAGTCCTCGCTGCACGCCTCCTCGAAGAAGTCCAGATTCTCCTGGAGCGACTTCATCAGCCGGTCCCGTTCGGCCTCGTCCACCTGGACGGGTACGACACCGGTGGCGTCCGTGAGCCTGCGGAAGCCGCCGCGGCTCTCCAGACGGCCGTGCACCCGTACCGGCAGCCCGACCAGATGGGCCTGGCCCGCTATCCGGTACGCCTCCTCGTCCAGGGTCATCCGGACGTGCGGGACCTCGGCGCCCGCGAGGACCCGCAGCCGTACCGTGCCCGCCCCGCGTGGGCCCGACCTGCGCATCCGGACCACGGCGCCGGTGAGCCGCACCGGCACGGACGGCTCCTCGCGCAGATAGCGGGCCCCGGCCTCGCGCAGCACGGGCAGGTCGCCGGGCGAGAACTCGACGGGCTCGGCGGGGTTCGCGCCGCCCTCGGGGACACCCGCGGCCGGTGACCACTCGACGGTGATCCGGGCACCCTCGGTGCCCCGGACGAGGGCCACCAGGGCTTCCATCAGTTCATGGCTGACGCCCGCCTCCACGGCCGCGTCGAAGGCGTCCATGCCGCCGGTGGCCCGCTGGTAGTCGATCGCCTCGCGGGCGGCGCACAGCGCCTCGTGCAGGCGTACGGCGAGCGGCCGGCCCGTGGTGACGGGCACGAAGGCGGTGAGACCGCGGCCGCCCGGTTCCGCGCCCACCAGGACGTTCTCCAGGGAGGCGGTGGCCGCCCTGCGGTGGCGGGCGCCGTAGTAGCCGGCACGCGCGTGTGCCGCGAGCGCGCCGGCGAGCAGGATCTGGCGGGCGGCCCCGCGCGTCTGTTCCTCGACGGTCCAGGGCGCCGCGCCCACGGGACCGGTCGGCACGTCCCGCCACCAGCGGATCTCGTCGCTGGGCACGGCCAGGGCGACGAGCACGTCCCGCGCGGCCGGGGAACCGCTGCGGGAGAGCGCGACGAGTGCCTCGCCGAGGAGGTCGTCGCTGTCGGGGAAGGCCCGGTTCTCCGGCACCAGCAGGCTGGTACCGCCGCCCCCGGGCCCGGGTGGGGTCCACCGGCCGTACCGTCCGGCGGCTCCCCCGCGGCGCTGCCAGCCGTGCCGCCGCAGCAGCGCGCCGAGCACGGCCGGGTCCACCTGGTCGGGGGCCGGCGGATCGTTCCAGAAGGCTTCGGCGGGGTGGGGCCTGACCGGCCGGAGCACCTCGTCGGTGGGGCGGTGTGTCATGGTCTGCCTCCCGTACCGACCCGCGTCATGATCTCGCACAGGGCCCGGTCGTCGAAGATCCGGGCCGTCGGGATGCGGACGGTGGTCCGGCGCCGGCCCGTGATGGCGTGTCCGGCGAGGTTGATCCAGTAGCAGCAGTGCCTGAGGTCGAGCCGGTCGTGGCTGGCGCGCAGCCAGTCGTCCTGGGATCTGGGCACGAGCATCACGACCAGGATCTTGTGCACCGAGACCGGGGTGCGCGCGAGCTTCGCCAGGTGCTCGTTGTCGAGCGTGAAGGAGAAGGCGGGCCCCGGGGGGTTGGGCGGGATCTGGTACGTGCACTTGAGCTGCACCTTGATGGTGACTTCGTCGTCGACCGTGTGCCCGGGGGCGCTGTGGCTGACGTGCCAGTCGATGCCGTTGTCGGGAAACGGCTGGGACAGCGAACAGCCCGCGGCCGCCGCGACCGCGTGCAGGTAGCCCACCTGCAAGGTCTCCATGCAGGCGGTGGTGGCGAGTGATCCACGATGGGGTGCCGTCCGCTGGGGCAGCAGCCCGCCCCGTTCGGGCTGCGCGAGTGCCATGAGTCCAACAGCCTTCCAGCCTTGATGTATCCCCGCGACGGGTCGCTGAACTGCAAAGACCCGTACCTCTGTTGTCTCCTTCCGGCGTACGGCGCAAACAGCCCGGGTATCACCAAACGGGCAGAAGACGGTGCGTCAGCTGCCGTGGGTGAACGAGGAGTTGTGTGCGTATGACGTGCTGGTACGAAGGCCCTTTGGCCGCGTTCGACACGGAGACCACGGGCGTGGACGTCGAGACCGACAGGATCGTGTCGGCCGCCGTCGTCGTCCAGGACGCCCCGGGTTCCCGTCCGCGGGTGACCCGATGGCTGGTGAACCCGGGAGTGCCGGTGCCCGCGGGGGCGACGGCGGTGCACGGGCTCACGGACGAACATCTGCAGCGCAACGGCCGCTGGCCGTCGCCCGTGATGGAGGAGATAGCGCGAGAGCTGAGTGAACAGGCCACGGCGGGCCGGCCGCTGGTGGTGATGAACGCCCCGTTCGATCTGACGCTGCTGGACCGGGAGTTGCGCAGACATCGGGCGTCGTCCCTCGACCGCTGGTTCGAGTCGACGTCGCTGCGCGTGCTCGATCCGCGCGTCCTCGACAAGCATCTGGACCGCTATCGCAAGGGCCGCCGCACCCTGACCGATCTGTGCGCGCACTACGAGGTGGCGCTGGAGGGCGCGCACGACGCGGCGGCCGACGCACTGGCCTCGATGGAGGTCGTCCGTGCGGTGGGGCGCCGTTTCGCGGCCCGTCTCGAGCGGCTGTCGCCGTCCGAGCTGCACACGCTCCAGGCGGTGTGGCACGCGGCGCAGGCGCGCGGGCTTCAGGCCTGGTTCGCGCGCAGCGGTACACCGGAGGCGGTCGATCCGGCGTGGCCGTTGCGCCCGGATCTGCCGGCGGCGGCCTGACCGGGCACGACGCCGCCGGGCACAACGAAAAACCGGTCCGTCGATGACGGACCGGTCTTCTCCCGGTGGGCGATACTGGGTTCGAACCAGTGACCTCTTCGGTGTGAACGAAGCGCTCTCCCACTGAGCTAATCGCCCGGGAACGCACTGAACAATACAGGTCCCGGCGGGTGGGGTTCAAACCGCTTCGAGGTGAGCTTCGAGGCCGCGCCGTCCCGCGCGCATCATCAGGGCGTGGTTGGCACGGAAGAACGGGCGTCCCGGTACCGCGAACCGCCGCAGCAACGGCGTGGTGACGTGCACGTTCTGGTCGTAGCGGGCACGGGTGCCCGGGCCGGCCGCGTCGAGGGTCCAGCGTGCCCAGCCGTCGAGATCGCCCGACATCTCCGTCTCCAGGACGCCGGCCGCCGGGTCCCGGCGCGCCTCGCGCGCGGTGATGGTGATGTCGTACGGCAGGACCGAGCGGATCCGGATGACGGCGCTGTGCCCGTCGACGGGGGTCACCTCGCGCACCTGGGGCCACCAGCGCGGGTAGGTCTCGGCCCGTTCCAGGACCGCGTAGACGTCCGCGGGCGGCGCGGGCAGCTCCCACACGGTGCGGAAGCGGTAGTGCGTCCAGTCCATGGACCGAGTGTGCCGACGCGTCGGACGTACCGGAAGTACCCGCCGGGCATGTCCGCGGATCTGAGTACGGCGTGAGTACGCGCGCTCATGTCCAAGGGCGTGACGCGGACCACACTCCGAACCATGACCCAGATCCCGTCCCCGGCCGAGGAGTTGCGGCTCCTGGACACCGAGCTGCGGCAACTCGACGCACGCCGGGCCATGTTGCTGACCCGCCGCGCCTGGCTGGTCCACGCGCTCCAGCCGACACCCGTACGGACCGCGTCCACGGCGCCCGGCGCCCGGCGGCCCGAGACCGGCGCACCCGGGGTGCAGAACGCGCTCCTGCTCCTCGGCGGCATCCTGCTGGCCGTCGCCGCCGTCGCGTTCACCCTGGTCGGCTGGGGGCACCTCGGGATCGCGGGGCGGTCGCTGGTGCTCGGCGCGGTGACGCTCGCCGCGCTCGGCGCTCCCGTGCCCCTGCTGCGCCGAGGGCTGCGCTCGACGGCCGAGGCGCTGGCAGGGACCGGGCTCGTACTGACGGTCCTGGACGCGTACGCGCTGTACGCGGTGGCGCTCCCCCGCACGGACGGCGTCGGCTACGCGGCGCTCGCCTCGACGGCGCTGGCCGCCGTGTGGGCGGCGTACGGCATCGCGCTGGGCTCGCCGCTCCGGACGGCCGGCCCCGGTGCGCGCGCGTCGCTGCGGCTGCCGCTGCCCGCCGCCGTGGTCGCCGCACAGCTTCCGCTGCTCCTGTGGGCGGTGGCCGCCTCCGCGGACGCGTACGCCGTCACGGCCGCCCTGCTGGTCACGGCGGCGCTCGACACGGCGCTCGCCCTGCGCCTGCCCGTGCGCTCCGTCCGCGCCGTCGCCGCCGGCCCGGCGTACGGCCTGGGCGGCTGGGGCACCCTCGCCGCCGGCTGGCTGTCCTGGACGTCCGCCGGCCCGGGCGCCGCCGCCCGTGCGGCGGCGCTCCTCCTCCTCGCCGCGTCGATCGCGCTGACGGCGGCGTGGGGCGCCCCGAAGCCGGGCCTCACCACGAACACCGCGACGGGCGTCGCGACGGCCGGCGGACTGATCGGTGTCACCGCGTTCGGCGGGCTGCTGCGCACGTCCCTGCCGGGCGAGTGGACGGTCCCCGGTCATCTGGCGTGCGCGATCACCCTGCTGGCCGTCGCCGGAGCGGGTGTCCCCACGCCGGTGCGGCGCGGGATCGCCCTGGCCTCGGGGTGCGTGGGCGCCCTCGCCGTGGCCTGGGCCCTGCCCGTGGTCGTGATCACCCTGCTGGGCCCGGCCGGCCGGGCGGGCTCCGCCTGGTCCGGTGCTCCGGAGAACGCGCGGGACGCGGTGACGAACGGCCTGCCCTGGCCCGCGGACGCGGTCACGGCACCGCTCGTGCTCGCGCTCGTCGCCGCCGTCCTGGTGGTGGCCGTCCGCGCCGCCGCCTGGCGTCCGTACGCCCTGGCCTGCGCGCTGACCCTGGCGTGGGCGACGGCCCTCGTCCTTCCGGCGACCCTCGAACTCCCCTACGTGGCCGCGCTGTCGGTCCACGGCCTCATCACGGCGGCCCTGCTCGGGTACGCCCGCCGGACCGGCCCCCGGCTGACGGCACTGGTGCTCTCTCTGCTCACCTCCCTCAGCCTCGCCTTCCTCGCGCTCGCCTCCGAGAGCGCGACCCTGACCGTGCTCGCCGCGCTGACCGTCCTGTTCGCGGCGGCCGCCCCCCGGCCCGGCCTCGGCCCGGTCGCGGCGCCCGCGGCACTCACCTACGCGGCGGCCCTCGTCTGCGCGGCGGGCGCCTCCCTCTCCCTCCAGCCCCAGCACACGGCACTGCTCGTGCTGGTCGTGCCCGTGACCGCCGCGCTGCTCGCCGCACGCGCCGAGGACGGCCCGACCACCCTGTCGATCGAGATCACCGGTGCCCTCGCCGGGCTGCTCGCCGTCGGGCTCGCGGTGGCCGATCCGGCGCTGCTGGCCACGGTCCTGGCCCTGTGCGGACTGATCGCCGCGGGTACGGCCGTACGGGAGGACCGGCGCGCCGTCGGATACGCGGCCACCGCCCTGTTCGTGCTGGCCTCGTGGGTGCGGCTCGCGTCCTGGGACATCGGCTCCCCGGAGGCGTACACGCTGCCGGTGACCGTTCCGGCACTGCTCCTGGGCGCGTTCAGGCGCCGCTCGGACACCTCGGTGTCGTCGTGGACGGCGTACGCGCCGGGCCTGTCCGTGACGCTGGTGCCGAGCCTGTTCGCGGCGTGGGGCGACGGGCAGTGGCCGCGTCCGCTGCTGCTGGGCACGGCGGCGCTCGCCGTCACCCTGCTGGGTGCCCGGCACCGGCTCCAGGCTCCGCTGGTGCTGGGCGGCGCCGTGCTCGTCCTGGACGCGCTGCACGAACTCGCCCCGTTCATCGTGCAGGTGGTGGACGCGCTGCCCCGCTGGACGCCTCCCGCACTCGCCGGCCTGCTGCTGCTCACGCTGGGCGCCACCTACGAGCAGCGGATCCGTGACGCACGGCGGGTGCGGGAGGTACTGGGGAGGATGGACTAGCGGGCGTTCACCCGGGACCGGTCACGACGGCATCCGGTCGCCGAGGAGCGCCAGGTTCTCGATGGCGGCGAGGCCGTAGAGCGCCGTGTCGTTCGTGTAGACCCAGTTGGCCTCGCTGCCCGGCACCAGCGTGACCGGTCCGCCCAGTTCCTCCGTCTTCCAGGGCGAGGCCTCGGTGTAGCCGTCGGAGCTGTAGAACTTCGCCCAGGCGCGGGTGGCGAGTCGGGTGTCGCCGGTCCGCACGGCGGCGTACGCGTCGAGGCGTGAATGGCCCTGGAAGAGCAGCAGGGTGCCGAAGTTGGTGCCGTAGCGGGCCGCCTGTTCGGCCTTGGTGGCGTTGAAGTAGCGGCAGTAGTCGAGGTAGGCCTCCTCGAAGGCGGGCATGTCGACGAGATCGATGAGTTCGGCGCACAGTTCGTTCAGGCCGAAGACGGCGGACAGGTGAGAGACGCCGACCACCGGCTCGGTGGCGACGGCGAACCGCCCGGTGTCGAGGTCGTACAGGCCGGAGCCCTGGACGAATCCGTTGGGCTGCGCGGCGATGGTCTCCATCGTCGACAGCACGCGTGCCCTGGCCTTCTCCCACTTGGGGCCCTTGCGCTCCCACTCGGTCAGCCAGGCCGAGACGAGCCCGCTCCAGTCCGTGCCGAAGCCGATCGACAGCGCGTGCCGGTCCGGCGTGTACGGCTCGGTGCGGATCTTGCGGATCGGGTCGAGGACGAGGAAGGTCTCGTCGGAGTCGACGTTGGCGTGCATGAGGTCGCCGACCCGCTCGTCGGCGGTGAGGAAGTAGTAGTAGCGCCGGTAGGTGGTGTTGGCGATGCGCTGCTGTTTGGCGCTGTCCGCGTAGTGCTGCACACCGTGCCGGGTGCCGAGGCCCGCCCACTGGCCGAGGTGGTAGACGTCGACCTCGCCGGTGTGCCGGGTCATCGCCTCGGCGAAGCGGAAGATGTCCGCGCGGCCGCTGCGCAGATACGCGAACCACAGCCAGAGGTCCGGCGACAGCTCGGAGTTGTCCCAGGCGTAGCCGCCGACGTCGTAACGCCACTGGTGTCTCACCGGGTCGTAGGAGTGCATGATGTCGCCGTAGTCCCAGAAGCCGTACCAACGGCGCATCTCCACCTGGTCCTTGTAATAGGTGAAGAGGAAGTCGAGGTGATCCTCGATCTTCGCCTTGGCGGGGGTGGACCGGTCGGGCTCCGAGTAGAGACCGGGGCCGAAGACCTGCGCCTTGATCAGCTGCTTGGGCGGGGCGGCGAGCTGCGGCAGCACGCGTACGGCGTCGACCTGTTCGGCGAGCTTCTCGGGCGTGGGCGTCGACTCGTTGGCCCAGAAGAGCAGTTCGGAGGTGCGGGCGATGCCGTAGGGGGTGCCGAAGCCCGGCTCGTAGTCCTCGTAGGTGATGTTGAGGCCTTCGAGCTGTTCGGCGTACGTGTCCTGGCCCATGCCGTCGTGGTAGAAGCGCAGGTCCATGGGCCGCGCCTCGGGCGACCAGAGCCAGAGGGTGACCTCGGCCTCGTCGGTGTGGGCGTCACGGATGTCGAGCTGGGCGGGGAACTTCTCCCAGAAGTCCCGCAGCCCGAAGGAGAATCCGCCGCTCGGCCCGCCGACGTATCCGAAGCCGGAGGCGCGCCGGCCACCGCCCGCGGCGATCCAGCCGTGCCCCTTCTTGGTGCGCTTGCGCAGGGTGAAGCCGTCGGCCGAGAGCTGGGAGAGGGTGTAGTCGCCCCACTCGGGGATGTACTGGAGCCGGGTGGTGACCCGCTGGTCCCAGGTGGACGGGTCGGCGAGCCTCTCACCGGCGAACTGGGCCGCCTGGACGGCCGCTCCGGGGTCGCGGCGCAGCCCGGTGACCCCCTTGACCGCCTCGCGCAGCAGACCGGTGTCGTCTCCGCCGATCCGGATGTGCCGGTCGTAGGCGGCGTCCCGCATCGGCACGGTGAAGCGGACGCCGAGCCCGCCCACGAAGTCACCGCTGCTCTTCCCGGGTTCCTGCTTCCCGTCGAAGGTGATCGTGTGCACCATGCGGAAGGAGTCGGCGCCCGCGTAGAAGTACAGGCGGACCGAGAAGGGCAGCCAGCTCCGTTCGCCCTTGCGGTGCTTGCCGTCGATGCGGACGACGGCCCGCACCGGGCCGTCCTGTTCGACCTCGGCCGCGGAGATCACGCTCTCGAAGCGCTCGGACTTCGCGGTGCCCTGGTCCTCGTCCTCGATCTCGGGCCGGCGGATGAGGACCAGGCGGCCGTTCCTGGCGATCTCGGCCGTACCGCGTGTCACGGACTTGACCAGTGCCGAGCCGCTCTTGCCGATCTTCGCGGTGATGACCCCGGTCGAGACGGTGATGGTTCCGCCGCTCTTGCCGACGGTGACCTTCCGCTCCGGCGCGGCGGGTTCCCCCGCGGTCAGCGTGAGCTTCCCGGCGTCCGAACTCACTGCGTGGGCGGTCCACTTGAGGGAGCCGTCCGGCCAGTAGGCGATCGGCCAGGACTGCACGGGGACGGCGTTGCCGTCGGCATCCGCGAGCGCGAACGTCTGGTCCTGCCGGTAGGTCCCCCTCGGCCAGGGAACACCGACGGTGGAGCCGGGGGCGGCGCCGAGGCCGCCGTCCTCCAGCCAGTCGAGGCCGACGGGATCCGGGTCGGCGGCCCCGGCTCCGGGGGCGGCCTGCGCTTTCGTGGTTCCGAGGGCCCAGCTGAACTGCGCGGCGGCTCCGGCGACGGCGGCCGCCTTGAGAAGGGACCTGCGGGGGATGGGCGACATGGCCTTTCCTCTCCTAACGGGATGGTCAGGGGCATGACAGTCATGAGGGCGTGACGGAACAGGGCCGGGCGCTCGGCACTCCGGCCCGCGGGAGCTCGCGCTCAGCGGCGCCGCCGGCGCTCCTCGACGGCGACGGCCGCCGCGGCCAGGGCCCCCAGGACGGGAACCGCCAACGGCGCGACGAGCAGAGCGGAGCAGACCACCACGGCCAGCCCGCCGACGAGCAGGAACGACCCGGCGGGATCGAGCACGGTCCGGCGTCCGGCGTCCGCGAGCAGCCCGCGCCAGGCCGCTCCCGGCTCCCAGACAGCGGCCGCGCGCAGTCCCGCGACGGCTCCCCCGATCAGCGCGAGGATCCCGACGGCCCCGACGAACGGACCTCCGGGGATTCCGGCGCGTACGGCCTGGACGTCCACCCAGACGGCCGCCGCCCCGGCCCATCCGGCGATTCCGGCGAGCCAGCCGCCCCGTACGGCCGCCCGGAAGTCGGCCACGAACTCCCGCCGTCCGCCGCCCTCATGGGCCGTGCGCCGGCGCAGATGCCGCGCGCCGGCAGCGAACGCGGCGGGAACGGTCACGAGGGGCAGCGAGGCCACCGCGATCCACACACCCGTCAGCAGACACTCCGCGAAGACGGCGAACCTCTCGGCGAGAACGGAATCCCGGGGCGCCCGGCGGGCCCGCGCCCCGGCGCGGGCCTTCGGCTGAGTGACCGTCATGTCAGCCCTTCAGTCCCGAGGTCGCCATGCCGTCGATCAGATAGCGCTGGAAGGCGAGGAAGAAGAGGAGCACGGGCAGCAGCGCCACCAGCGACATCGCGATCATGCCGCCGTAGTTGGCGACCCCCTCCTGGTCGCGGAACATCATCATGCCGAGCGAGACCGTGTACTTGCCGGGCTCGTTGAGGTAGATCAGCGGGCCCATGAAGTCGTTCCAGGCGTTGATGAAGGTGAAGATGGCACTGGTGATGAGGGCCGGGCGGCACAGCGGCAGCACGATCGACCAGTAGATCCGCAGGTGCCCGCAGCCGTCGAGCCGCGCCGCCTCGTCCAGTTCGCGCGGCAGGTTCCGCATGAACTGCACCATGAGGAAGACGAAGAACGCCTCGGTGGCCAGGTACTTGCCGATCAGCAGCGGCACATAGGTGTTGATCAGCCCCGCCTTCTGGAACATCACGTACTGCGGAATGAGCAGCACGTGATACGGCAGCAGGAGCGTGCCGATCATCAGCGAGAACAGCACGTTCCGCCCGGCGAACCGGATCCTGGCGAAGGCGTACGCGGTCAGTGAGCAGGAGATCAGGATGCCGGCGACGGAACCGAGCGCGTAGAAGAGGGAGTTCTGGAAGAAGGTGGCGATCGAGATGTCGGCGATCCCGTCGGCGAGCCCCTTGAAGTTGGCCAGGATCGGGCCGGCCGGGAACGGTTCCAGGCTGCCGATGATCTCGCGGCTGGGCTTGAAGGAGGCTCCGACGACCCAGAGCACGGGGTAGAGGACGACCGCGAGGATCAGCAGGGCCCCGATGTGCCAGCCGAGGGAGGCGGCGCGCTCGCGTCCGGACCTCCCGGGGCTTCCCGAGGCGGTCGCGGCCCCGGAGCCGATCGCCTTGCCGGTGACGCCGCTCATCGGGCGTCCTCCTCGTAGTGCACCCAGCGCTTCTGCGACCAGAAGAGGACGGCCGTCACCAGCGCGACGGCGAGCAGCAGCATCCAGGCCATGGCGGAGGCGAAGCCCATCTGGGACTCCCTGAATCCCTTCTGGTAGAGGTAGCAGGTGTAGACGAGCGTGGCGTCGGCCGGACCGCAGGTGGCGTTGGAGACCACGTACGCCGAACCGAAGATCTGGAACGAGTGGATCGTCTCCAGGAGCACGTTGAAGAACAGCACCGGGGACAGCAGCGGCAGCGTGATGCTCCAGAACCTGCGCAGCGGTCCGGCGCCGTCCACCTCGGCCGCCTCGTACAACTCCTTCGGCACCTGCTTGAGCCCGGCCAGGAAGATGACCATGGGGGCGCCGAACTGCCAGACGGTGAGCGCCACCAGGCTGTAGAGCACCCGTTCCGGGTCGCCGACCCAGCCCCCGGAGGGGAAGCCGAGGAAGGACTGCGTACGGTCCACGACGGCGTCGTCGGAGAACAGCGCGCGCCAGACGAAGCCGACCGAGACGCTCGCGCCGATCAGCGACGGGGCGTAGAACGCGGCCCGGTAGAAGGCCTGGCCGCGGCGGCTCCGGGCGAGGAGCAGGGCCACCCCGAGCGCCAGCAGCAGTTTGAGCGGCGTACCGATGACGACGTACTTGGCCGTCACCTCGACGGACTTCTGCCACCGGGGGTCGTCGAACATGGTGGTGAAGTTGTCGAAGCCGATCCACCGCGGCGCGTCGAAGAGGTTGTAGTCGGTGAAGGCGAAGTAGAGGGAGGCGGCCATCGGGCCCGCGGTCAGGAGCAGGAAGCCCGCGATCCAGGGCGACATGAAGAGATAGCCGGCGAGGTTGTCCCCGCTCCGCCGGCGCTTGTCGGCGCCGGGGGCCCCGGGGCGTCTTTGTGCCGCGTCGGGCGGAGCGTCCTTGACGAGCGTCACGGCGGTTCCCATCAGACGGCGAGGGCGGTCTTCGCCTCGGAGAAGAACTGCTTCACCGCGTCGGAGACCTTGGTGGTGCCCTGCGACATGTCACCGCCTATGCGCAGGAAGGCGGATTCGACGGTGTCGGCTCCTGCCGGATGCGGGGTGATGGCGCCCAGTACCCCGGCCGCGGCGACGTCCTGCTCGTACCGCGCGATGGCCTTGCTGGGGGCATCGGCGGGCTGGAACGCGTCGAACTGCTCGGTGGTGGCGAGAATCCCTCGGTCGTAGCCCATGATCTTGCCGACCTCGGGGTCGTGGACCATGAAATCGATGAACCGGGCCACTTCTTCGGGGTGTTTGGTGTGCGCCGAAGCGCTGAGCATCAGCGAGGCGAGGTACTGGCCGGTCTGCTTGCCGTCGGTCGTCGGGATCGGCGCCAGACCGTAACTGCTGTCACCCTCGGCCGTATAACGGACCGTGAAGTTGTCCCACGTGAACTCGGAGGCGGCGTGGCCCGCCGAGAGGGAGGACTTGGGCTTGTCCTGTTCGACCCGCTTGGGATCGGTGATGATGCCGGCCTTCACACGGTTGTAGCCGTCGGTCCACCACTCCGTCAGATCAGCCTCGTCGAAACCGAGTCCGTCCGGGGTGAAGAACGCCTTGCCGTTCTGCCGGAGGTAGAGGTCGTACAGGTACATGATGCTGAAGTAGCCCGTGTCGCCCGCGACCTTCTGCGTGTCGTGAATCTTCTTGAGCGCGGCGAAGTACTCGTCCCAGGTCCAACCCTGCCGCGGCTTGATACCGGCCTTCTCGAACACCTTCTCGTCGACGACAAGCGACATGGTGTTGGATCCGACGGGAATTCCGAGCTGCTTTCCGTCGACCTGGCCGACCTTCTCCACTCCGGCGCGGAAGCCTTTCAGGCTGAGATTCCCGGCGTCCATCTGGGACTTGAGGTCGAGCAGGATCCCTCGCTTGTCGTACTTCCGCAGAAATCCGACGGCGTTCTGGAATACGTCCGGCGGATTTCCGCCGGCGGCCTGGGTCTGGAACTTCTCCCAGAAGGCCACATAATCCTGGAAGTCCGTCTGCACCTTGATCTTCGGATACTTCTTCTCGAAGAGCGCGATGGACCGGTTGATCCGCTTCGCCCGCTCGTCCGCACCCCACCAGGCGTAACGGATCGTCACCGTCCCGTCCCCGGCGCCGCTTCCGCTCCCGCCGCAGCCCGTCGTCGCCGCCAGCCCCAGCGCGGCCACCGAAGCCCCGGCCGCCTTGAGTACCGTCCGCCTCTCGACACTCCCGTTGTTCCCCACTGCCGGGCCTCCCCGCAACGTCGACGCCGCCTGCATGAATCGTTTCAAGTAAGCGCTTGCTGGCACAAGTTACGGAGGCGCTCGGGGCGCGTCAATGATTCGGACAGGAATTGATGTGCGGCGGTCGGATCCCGTCGCGGCGGCCGCCGCACCCCTTCCGGGGCACTCGCACGGGAGTACGCAGGTCGGGCCCGCGCGGTCGGCCGGCCGAACACCCCGTGGACGACAGGACGGCTTGGCGGCGCGGCCGAAAACGTACTGCCGCGAGGGGTGCTGACGGGGTGTCGGCGGCCCCGACGGAAACGGAGCGTGAGCTTGCAGCAGCGTTACCGGGGCCTCGCCTCCCGCCCCGGGCACAGCCGCAGGCCGCTTTCGCCCTCTCCCCACCCACACGACCCGCGCGTGCGGCTCCGCCCGGCACCGGTGCTCACCCCCTGGGGCTCCGCCCCAGACCCCGCTCCTCGAACGCCGGAGGGGCTGAATTTTCCCCCGCAGCCGAAAGCGGTCCGGAAGGGCCGGTCCGGAAGGGCCGGAACCACGACGCACCCGCAGCCGGGATCCGGTGGAAGGGGCCGTGCCGGTACATCACATGCCCGTCGCTTACGTTCGGATCGAGCAGCGGTTCCCTCCCGGACCCACGTCTGATCCAACGGCGACGGGCGGATGTACCGGCACGGGGGGGGGGGGGGGGGGGGGGGGGGGGGGGGGGGGGGGGGGGGGGGGGGGGGGGGGGGGGGGGGGGGGGGGGGGGGGGGGGGGGGGGGGGGG